>NZ_JAPKFM010000034.1:0-47558 GCF_026262595.1 Gordonia aquimaris
CCGAAGCTACCGATCTCACCGCCCCTGGAAGATCAACCCTCCTCGGACACCGGGCGAGTTGCGACAACGGCGGCGGCACGGCAGCTGGCAATATCGCAACGAGCTACCTACTCTTCGCCAAAGAAGGCGACAACTCCCGCGTGTTCGCCGAGTTGCCCGCCCAGCAACCGAAGCAAGGCGAACACCCCACGATCGTCACGGACATCGCCCGTGCGGGCGACACTCTGACGGTCAAGGAGCAGTGGTATCGCAGCGCGGACCCGAATTGCTGCGCGTCGGGTACCTCAGAGTCCACATGGCAGATCGACGGCGACACAGTGCGATTGGTGAGTGCGCGGCTGCTGAGTTGACTCCGGCCCTGCGGGATAGGCCACCACGGAGGTCAGCCTCAGGCGAATCGTCGGGCGAGCCCATACACCACGAGAGAAGCGACCTCGCCTGGGCGATGCGTCGCGTGCAGGCACCGCCTGTCGGCGTCACCGAGCCCGTCGGATGCTACTGACCAGTCGGCGGTCTTCGCCTCGTCTGCACATTCGGCCAGGGATTGCTGAACCAGAGACCCTGCGATTCCGTGGGGCAGGTCGCCGGGCAGCCAATCGAAAGTGTCGGGACTGAGTCGCGCGCCGACCGCGGTCGCAGCACCACCGAAACCTCCGGCGATGTAGACCGGCTGTCCCGACCCGACGGAGAATGCCACTTCCTCCAGGACACCGGGTTTCGCTCCGTCGCGGAGCCGTCCACCCAGCACAACACGCGCATCGGTATCGCGAACAAGCCTCCGCCGCAGCGCGGTATAGGCCTGTGCCGCGCCGACGTCCATCGACGGCCCGGCGGTGGCACCGCGTGCACGTCGGAAGTCGTTGCCGGCCGGATCGAGCAGCATCAGCCGTCCCGACACTCCCAGCAAGTCCCTCACTTCTGCCAGCTCGGCGGCCGTGAGGTCGGCATGCTGTGGCCACGCCACGTACAGCACCAGGGCGCTGCGGCGCGTCGTTGCGTAGCGTCGGAGTTCCTCGACCATCAATCCGGTGAAGCCCAGGGGCTTGAGTCGGCCGCCATAGGCAACCGAGGCACCGGCCAGCAGCAAAGCCCGTGTTAGTTCACCCACCGCGAGCTTGATGTGACGCGACGTTAGCCCGAGCCTGTCCAGGTCGGCACTGTCCGAGGCGCTGATCCCGATGACCCTGCCCGCCAAGGCATTCTGGGCGACAAGAGCCGGATCTTCCCGCTTCATCTGCGGACCCGTCCGCCACGACTTGCAAAGGTGCGGGGCGTGAAAATCTCCACTAGACCGTCCAATCCACCCAGTGCCAGCACGTCGTCGAGTGCCATGACCTCCGCCGGGCCGAGAGGCGGATCGGGATGTAAAACGTAGATCTGATCGTCGGATGTCGGCATCTCGGCAGGATCCCGTGTCCGCAGCCAGCGTGCGAGGGTCACCGGCTCGGGGGCGTTGGCAGGTAGCCAGTCGAATGCGTCCATCTCCGGTTGCTCACGCTGGAGCCGCCAGAGCGCGCGTTTGAGCGCGTCATCGACAAGTTTGGACAAAGCCACCTCGATCGCTGCCATCCTGGCATGCTCGTCGGTCGGGTCACAGGCCACCGACGGGAGATGATCCATGAGGAAGGACCCTCGCTCCTCCCCTTCGAACAACGCCGCCAGGATGACGACAGGCATGTCGCTCCGTTTGGCAGCGAGCACTTCGCGCTGACACCATTCCCGGCTCGAGTACCGATCGGTGCGCACCACGAACAGGGCGCTGGTCTCCGCCAGCCGCGTGACCTCGTCCTCCCACCGGGAGTCCGGCTGGATATCGGCCTCGTCGAAGAACGTCGTCATGTGGGTTCCGGCAATGCCATCGCGCACGGCCGAGACCAGGTCCCGCAGGTGTCCGCTTTCGTCATCGGCGTTGAAACGTGTTGTGTAACTGATGAACACGCGCAACCGTTCACGTGGTGCGCCGGAGACAAAGCCGGTTATCGAATGACACAGGTCACGACAGAGAACTCTGGGGTCGATCAAACCGCGAGGCGAGAGCGCCTGATTGGCCCCGAACAAGGTGTTCAGACGCGTTCCCTGTCTCATCACCGCATCGGAGGCAACCACACCGAACACGGCCACATGGGGATTCTGTTCGCCGGTCTCTGCTACCTGCGAGAGATACTCGGCCCAGTGGTCGTCGTACTCGGCGGCTTGCGCAAGATTCACGCCATGGACGATGACGACGACGGTCGTCACCGACGCAGGCGGTCCATCTGCGGCGTCGGACATAAACGGGAGTGGACGGGGCGGGCCATCCGGGCTAGCCCACGGCGCGCTACGCGTGTATACCTCAACTGCCCCACCGACGAGGCCCGAGAAGGCAGGACCGTGGAAGTGGGTCAGCAGAGTATCGGCCACGGTGACCCCGATCTCGTCGTCGGGATGCCACAGGACAAATACCTCAAGGGTGGGCGGCACAAGGCGCAGTTTCGCCATAATACCCGTTGATACCACGATTGAGGCCTGGAGCCGGGAGCCGCGTGTCGATTTCCCCTGCCCCCGCTGACCGATCACACACGCGTCGGCGGATCGAGTCCAGGCAGCCCTGCCTCATTGCTAGCCGAGATGACTGGTGAGGACCAACGCCTGCGCACCGGGATCCGTGTCGTCCAGCCAATACGGGCGATGCGGCGTTGACGCAATCTTCTGACGGACAACGTTGGCGATCGCATCGCTTCCACCATTTGCGATACCGGATGCGAGTTCGACAACGTGCTCGGCAGTCGCTGTTGCATAGGGAATCTTGAAGCCGCAGACGAGACTCCAATTCTCGTTGTCCGCGCCCGCAGCAAGCCAGTAATGCCCGAAGTCCATCAGCTTATTCGTCTCGTCCAAGATCTCGAGAAGTGCTGCCGTAGGACTGATTTCCGAAGCTATTCCGAAGCCGATCCTCCCGACAGATTCTCCTGCGATCGCCAGAACCCCGCTGCTGGTGTACTGGATCATCGGCGTCAACTCACCAGCGCCGACCGACGCGTTGGCAAAGACTGCTCTCGTTAGCTGCTGATACTGCGTTGCATCGATCACAAACACTCCTATTCATACATGCAATTTGGATACTGGCGCTACCACTGGCAGGCAGATATCGGGCTGATCGAGCTTGAGGTACACAGAGTATTTGGTGAACCGGCCAGGGTAGGCAATTTAGGTGCCGCATCCGCGACAGGTATAAATGGCTTGCATAGAAACGACGGTTGACCGGATCATGGTGCAATTCCTCTCGGATGGGGTGATTAACTCCTTTCCGATCCCGTAAGCCAGGAACGCCGTGAATGATTCACCGGCGCTGCGCCATTCGTCCGACTGCATGTCCAGTCAGGTCAGCGAGCGATGCCCAGTCGGACCGGCTGTCGTAGCGACCGGTCAGGTAGAGTGATTCCATGCTGGGCACGGAGCGCCCGAGGGCGCCTCGAGTCTGATTGACGAACTGTAGCGAAGGTCCCCGATACTCAATTAGTGTTCTGCCACTGCGAGTTTCGATCGCTGCGCCAGGGAACTCGAGGTCGATGTGAAGTCCATCTGAGGTGCGGCGTACAGTCTCGGTGAGACTCTCTTTCTCAGACAACAATTTTATAGCGCGTCGAAAGTCGTATGGCTCATAGAAGCTCCATGCGTTCTTTCCATTTTCTGTTATGTACGACGTACCTGGCGGAGACCGGAACTCGACCGCGGCATTCGTAGGTTTCCGGGACAGACCTTGCCGAAACCAGACCGATCCGTCGACGCCCAAGCGTGTGTCGGCGACCAGGAACAGATTGAAGTACCAAGCCGGCGTTACCTGTGACGCGCTGACCTCGATTACTGGCGAATTCCTGCCTAGAAGCCCTCGTTTCCGGGTCATGGACAGGTGCGCCACCTCGATGTCGGTAGCGACCCCTTTCATCGTCAAGAATCTTGCAGCCTCGGCGAAGTGCGCCTCCGCGTCGATGAGGGCATCACGCGCGCTGGTGATCATCTGGCGCACAACGTCGTCGTCGCCTCCTCGCCCCATCAGCGAACCCCTCTCAAGTAGTGTGTGGCCATAGGCGCGACTCAGCTTCTGCCGGACAAGAGACTGCGGAGGGCACCGGTCACCGAGTGCGGTTCGATTTGATCAGTACTCTTGGACGTCCCCACTTCTACAAGACCTCGGTCACCCCAACGAAACTCGTCTTCGTCGTTGAATTGCCACTCCGTATTCGGGGCGGGAGCGCAGTGCACATGCTGCGAGGAGTTCTGGATGGGGTGTTGGTGACCACGCCCCCAGGCGTCTGGTCTGGCGTCCCCCATTAACCGCAATTTCAGCCGGCCGCCCCTTCGCGATGTGCCAGAATAATCTGCTACAGAGGCTGAGGTGACTGCCGAGGAGAAGTCCATTCGTTCAGGCACTGCCAGACCGAAGGTGTTCCGCACGATAATGGATTCCATTCCAGGACGAAGAAAGCTGTAGGTTACACCCTGTTCAATCGGGCAGCGGACCTGACGTTGCTCCCAAATTGACCCGTCGACGGCAAGCCTGAGATACGGGCCTGCGCGCATCTGGACGAGCCAAGCGCGTTGCGGGACACCGGAAGGCTCGATGTAAATGGAGCGGGATCGACCCCATCGCGTTGCGAGTCGAAACCCCAGATCACAGACCGTTGCGTTCGGCTTCACACCAGTGCGGGTGAGCTCGTGAGCCACGTCACGGGCCAGATCCTGGATCGCTGCGATTTCGCGACGCAAACCCGAAACCGATCGGGCAAAGCCATCATCGAAGAGTTTCTGGTTCTCTACAGCCCGATCCCAGTAGCTATCGAAAACGCTCACGCCAGGGACTCTATCGCCGCACGATTCGTTCAGTCACAGGTACCGAACGAACTGCAGCTGTGGTTCGAAATATTGTGGCGGATTGCTTCCGCACACCACTGACAGAGCGATTTGCCTTCCTTCTGACAAGCACAAGCCATGTCCAGCCTTCCTGTTCATCTCTGGCGGGACGAAGGTGTCCCGTGCGCGTGGTCTGAAGTCTACAACCGACAGATCAGATCTGTGCAGCAACTTTGTGCCCCAAACGGGTGAATCCGACCATCAACCACCTCGCTGCCTAGCGTGTGGTCAATCATCGACATACCCTCCAGTGGAGAACCGACAACGTCTGTGAACGGAGCAATTTCGATGACCAGCAACGTGCCAGGTAAGTACGCCGCGAGCACACTGGACACTAGGCGTATTCGGGCTTACGCCCGCCGGGTGGCGCGGGAGACGACCACCGCACCGGCTGAACCACTGACCAAGTGCACACAGGTCTATGTTCCTGTAGTCAAGATCCGGTCAGTAGGCTTTCTTGGCCTCAAGAAGGAGACATATACAGCCCACGAAACGCATGAAAGATCTATTGAAGTAGTCGGCAGCCATTGGGTTCTGTTTTCGACGCGCCACTTCATAACACAGGGAAAGTGCAAGCGGCACAAGGCATACGAGTACGAGGAAACAAACAGTTGGGTGCTGGCCACCAACGGAGAACTCCTGAAAGTATGGCAGTGGGGCGATTTCACCCTATTCAACTCCGGCGTCACCAAACGAGAGTCAGACTGCACCGTCCGCGCAATGACCGAAGACGACATTCTCGAATTGGATCACGATCACAAGTTCACCCACTACGAAGACCGTAGCGGACATTACCGGGGTGATCGCCAGGCCGGTCGCATAGTACGCCACGCCAAGGGAGTCGGCCTCTCCCTCAAGCTCAAGCAACTGCTATAGCCACGGCGGTTGTCACAGAGGAGTCAAAGCCGGTGCTTGACGTCATGCTCTGCGGTGCTCGCGACACCCAGCTGGTCCGAGACGATTTCCGTGTCGTCGTCGAAGAAATCGGAGGTAGTCCCCTTCACTATCTCTCGGGAGAAATCCTGTACGTGAACTCCTCCACCGCCACCTGGGAGGACAATTCGCGGGCCACGGTCGGGTCAGCTGACCTCTGTGTGTTCGTGATCGTGGAACAACTCGGCACGATCACCTGGCAGACAGAGTTCGTGGAGGTCGTCTCCAGCGGGAAACCGTTCCTCATCCTCTGCCTCGACCGCACCTACGCCCGATATCTAACTCTCGTCCAGGCGACGGGCACCGCTCCCCTCGCCGACGCCGACGACAGCAACCTGGTCACGACGCTCAGCATGGTTGAGCGCGAGTATCAGGGAACCATCATCCAGTTCCCCGAGTCCGGTTTCCGTGAACAGCTACGCCGCCAACTGGGCCGGCTCCTACAGCTGGGACTGGGGCTCATCGAGCAGCAGAGCCGGCGCGCGTTTCTTCTGAAGATGTCTTCCGACCCATCCGCACTGTCTACGCAACAAATTCAGTGGGCGGTCGATCTGGCCGGTGATGATCTGGCCGAAAAGACCTCTCGAAAGAGCGCGATTTCCGCGCTGGCCGAACTATCCGCTGCAACAGAAGAATTGGCCACCGATCTCCTCGGCTCGGCCGAGCAAGGAGTCCAACGCTTGGCATTCGACCGCCTCGTGGACCTGTACACCACTCGGCCACCTGACCCCGAGTTCCTCCGCAACGCGGTCGAGATCGCCAATCGATCCACCGACGTCGGCCTCGGTCGACGTCTCATACAGAGCCTCTTCGAAATGGATATCGCCCAAGCGTTCGTCGCCCTCGAAAGCCTCGATCTGTCCGATGTTGGGCTACGTAGCAGGATCACCGATCAACTCGAACTATACGAGCGCCAGATCTTGGACGATGGACTCGTCGCCGAGGCACTCGCCCTTGCCGAACGTTGCCAAACCGAGAGCCGGTCTCCCAGGTGGCAGCAGCGACTCAAGGCGTTCGTCGCCCGTCACACAGAACAGGCCGAAGACTGCTGAAGCTCGTTCGGCGTTGGTGTTCATCCGACGTTGCCTTTGGCCCGTTCGATGATCCGGTCGGCCACAACCAACCAGTTGGCCCGCACCTGGTCGTACGGGATGAGCCATTGCGAGTCCACCGGGGGAATCTCATAACCCAGTTCTTCGAGCCATACCTCAGCCGGAATCCAGGCCGTCCCTCGCGGGCGCAGCCGTGCGACTAGCGTCTCATACCCTGCGCGGGCGTCCTCCGGATCACCTGTCAACAGCGCTCGGAGACAGCGCAAATGAACACCCGACGGCGCCGTTGAACCGTACGATGCCATGTGCTCCTCCAGCCGGGCCAACGCATCGGCGTATCGCTGGTTATCGGCAAGAGCGTCATACCCCTTGAGTAGCAGGCAATTGCGGTAGTCAGACCGCTGCCCGCGGTCGAGCGCTCGCTCCATCGCGATGTCGACTTCTCGAGGGTCTACGCCGCCCTCGAAACGCGAACGACGAACCAGGTCAGTGACCTCGAGCTCAGATTGGTAGCGGCGCGAGGTGGTCTCGCTCAATTTCCTCGCAGTTCCCGCAGCGTCCAGATCGGGAATACCGTGTAGCCGATTGATCGACCTCTCGTAGTCCTCGATCCTGTCGGGCCTTACGCTGCGAATGTGATCGAGAGCGTCGACGAATCGCCGTGACGTTCGAAGGGTCACCCCGATCTGATTCTGAGCGGTTCTGGCCTTGTCCGGATATCGCTGGACTAGCTCTCGCAGCTCCGCGAGCGCCTCGTCGAACCTCGCTACCGCCCGCAAGCGGTATGCACTCCACAGGCGCGCATACCTGTCCACCTCAGGATGAGGCGAGTTGATCGCCTTGAGCACGTCTCCCGCATCGATGTACGACACTGTCATCGCGTGTACGAATTGAATAAGATCGCCAATGGCAGAGCCGGTTTTCGCCTCCGACAACGGAGGAATCAATGGCGCGAGACCGACGATGGACGGGCCGTCATGGATCAACTTCGCGAGCCCCGAAGGATACTGATCCCACTCGAACCCCAGATTGATCGCGAGCGCGAGGCCTGCCAATTGGGTCTCGTCGGAGCTTTGCGCGTGGCCGGCTTCGACACGTGCAATCGCTTCGTCCATTCCGCGCCGCGCAGCGTCTTTCCACTCCTGCTCACTCCACGCGCCGCGGGACGTGCGATCCAGTCGGATCAGACGACGGATTTCGTCATGGACGCGGTACGGATAGACGCTCGACTCGTCCTTCTCGATGAGGGCGTCGTTAATCGCCCGCTCAACTTCCTGCCCGTGCACCTTTCCGACCGCTGCAGCCAACGCCACGTCGAATGCAGGGAGGACGCAGGCAGCCCGGAAAGCATCCGCTTCTTCACGAGTCAGCGTGTCGACAAGGTTTGTCACCACGTCGGGGAGCTCGCCACTGAGAGCCTCGCCGGTGAATTCGATTCCGGGATTTGCTTTCTGAAGATTCTCTGTCAGCTTCAGGACGGCTTCTATATGGAGAGGCAGGCCCCCAGAGCGTTGGACGAGTCCCTCGATCACGTGGTCGGACATGTTCCAGCGCGAGCGGTCACGCCGCGACCGATAGAACAATCTCGTATCGTCGTCGCTGAGTCGACCGAGAATATGCTGACGTGGATCGTCGATGGCTCCTTCGACCAGTCCTGGCCACGCCGCCGGGCCCGCGACGGTCAATCGGGTGTAGCCGGGCTCTGCCCATCGCAGCTTGTTCCGCCCAGTGACAACAAAAAGCGCCAACGGCAATGCGGCGATGAGGTCCGCCAAAACGCTTTCGCCCAATTGGTTCTGGACCCTCTCGAACGGGTCCAAGAAGAACACAAGGACAGGGCGCTCGGCAGGCGCGATCGCGGCGATCTCCTCACTCAAGACGTAGAGCAGGTCCACCACGACATCGGGATTCTGGGATCCCTGCGTGATCGATTCTGCGCCGGTCAAGACATCCGTCAGCCCCTCGCGAGACCAGAGCCGGTGCTCGCGATGATGCGCCATCTGCAGCTCGTTGCAGACGTAACGTACCGACGCCGGCGTGAGCGTGGCTATCGGACTCAGGCCGAGTTCTGCAGCGACGCCCTTGAATGTGCGAAGCACCTGGTCTTCGGCATTACCCGTCAAACCCAGATTGTCCTGCTGACCGGGTCGAACGGCTTCAAGGTAGCGCCCCAACGCGATGTCGAACGCACCCCAGGACCGACCCCAGGGCACCAACGATGCACGCAACGTCAGTAGGAGCTGCACCAAGTCGACGTTGCCGGTCGAAGTGTGAAAGTCCCATCGCACCGACGTAACCGTCTGGTGTGGCCACACGCCCCATTCTTTCGCGTCGGAGAGTCCACCTGACATCCAACGCTCCAACCGTTTCGACAGGCCGGTCTTGCCCAGTCCACCGCCTCCGAAGAAGACCAGGACATTGGGAAAGACGTCGCTCTGCAACGGTTCCACGCCGATCAGCCGCTGGTACTGACGTTCGTAGGACTTTCGGAGAGCCACGCTTTCGGGGACGCGGTCGACAAACGCTTCGCCGGCCGTGAGATTCCTGGCGCGCCGGCGGGGTCGACCCGCCAGTAGTCCCTGACCGTGGTCAGTGACCGCAGGCTCGGATCCCTGCACCGTCCGCGAGTGCTCATCGACGACTACCCCGAACTTCGCCAACGCCGCCCGGACCTCTGCGTAGGTCTTGTCTCTCGGCTGACGGAATGCCGTCACACCCTGGATCGGACCCCCCGCCAGCCTGATTCCAGGCGGCAGATCCGCCTCCTCCAGCAGGATCGGAAGAAATTGCCTATTGGTCGTATGCGCTACGTGAACCTCGTTGGTCACCCCCGGCCGCGCAACCGACACCGCGGACACGAACAGTACGAAGGCACTGCAGCCCTGGATTGCAGAGTCGAGACGCTTCGCCCACTCCTCACCCGGTTCGATGCCTTCGTCATACCAAATCCGAAATCCCTCGTCGTGCAGTCGTGTGATGATTGGATACACGAGTTCGGCGTCGGCGTGCGCATAGGAAACAAAGGCGTAGCCGTCGGAACCCCGGTACGCGGCAAACGGCGGCTTTAGATTCGGCACGCGTGCATTCTGCCATTGGCCCGCGACGTCGGCTCGATGTCTACCGGGGATTCGACGTAACCTGAGCCATCGTTTCCTAATCAGAGGCATCAAGAGTTTGAGCATGAGCGATAGCGAGTGGAAGCAGTTCAGCAGACGTGGCGAGGTCGACGCGGTACGTCTCGACGACCCATGGACCTGGCAGACCGAGAACGGCGACACGCTGCAGGCCAGAGCCGGCGACTGGCGGGTCACTGACACCGACGGCAACCAGCGTTCAGTCGCCGCAGAGGTATTCCCCCGCTCCTACGAGTTCGTCGCACCCGGTAGATTTCGACGCGTCGGGGTGTTCCGAGCCCGCCAGGTGAGCGCACCGGAGACGCTTGTCACTCTCGAAGGACCCGCACGCGCTCACGAAGGTGACTGGGTCGTCGAAGGTGCCTCCGGCGAACACTGGCCGGTACCGGCGGATCAGTTCAGCAAGACCTACGAGGAGATCCGACCTCCCAGTCGACCCACCCGGGCAGGTCGCTGGTTTCATGCGGCCGGGATCACGCTGCTCACGCTTGTACAGGCCGCCGGGGCTGTCACCGTCCAGCGCGTGAGGTCTGTGTCGAACAAGATCAGCTACCGCTCGCGCACAGCGATACCCACCTTGGTGCCGACCATCTTGACGGTATGGGCCATCTCGGCGGCGCTTGTTGGTTTCTGGGCGGTCGCCACCACGTATGAAACGGCCCAGAAGTCCTTTATCCAACAGGTGTACTCGACGATGGCAATGTTCACGGGTGGCTACATTCCGCTGATCGGTGGTGAACAATTCGACCCGGTTCCCCCGGTTCGCATCGCTTCGGCCTCGGTCTTCGCGTTCACCCTGACCATCGCCGCGGCCAGTGGCGTCGTCATCAAACTCAGTGCCCGCGCCTGGCACAGGACTCGGTCCTGGATCCGCCGACCCCGTTTGGTGGTCGTCGGTTCAGGTCATTCGGCCGCCGCGATCGTACGGTCCTGCGCCGAGCACAAGATCCGTGCGCTCTTGATCACCGAGGAGCCCGACGGTGAGGCAGCCCGCGCGTGCGGGCACCTTCTGCCGAAGGTGGAAATGCGGTCCTTCGCCGAGTGCGGGGACTTCGGAGTGGCGCGACACATCCTGTCTCGCGCCGAAAATGTCGTCATTGCTACCGACTCGGATTCCAGAAATCTCGATCTTCAATCCGTGGTGGGTACTGCCGCCCGGCGCACCCACGTCACCGAACGGTTCTCGGTGGTCTCCGTCGTCAAGGACGCGAAGCTCGTCGAGGCGATGCGGCCACAGCGACTGACCACGTTGCCCGACCAAGACGTCACCTGCCCAGCAGAGAACGTCGCCGAACATGTATGCCACCTCATAGACGCAATTGCAACAGGATCGGCAGCCATGTCCAAAGCACACCCCGACGACACCGCCACCGCACCGCTGATCGACGCCGTGGTCGTCGATGTCATCGACGTCGACCACCACGCACCGGCGGACCGCACCACAGGTGAGCCACTTTCAGCCACCCTGCGCCGGTGGTTGCTCCGCCAATCGTGGAGCCGAAAGTTCATGTGGGGTAACGAAGATCTGCGCACCCAGACAACCAACGAAGTCATCGACATACGACTGCGGACCGAGGATGACGCCGCCAGGGACAACAGCCGTGCGGACGACACAATAATAGTGGTACGCATCTACGTGGGCGCGGACAGTTCCGCAGTCATGACGCGGGTGCTGGAGGACCGATCAACGCTGGCGGCACCTCCGTCGCTGACGGTAGTGGTCGGCGACGGCAGACTCATCACTACGGCGATGGCCAGCTTTGACTCGACGGTATCGGTCGTACCGGGCCGCCAATGGCTCTCCGCGATCGCCCGCATACAGAATGAGAGCACCATCGCATACGTCGATCCGGACGAGATCGGACTCGACGCGCATCTGGTCACCGACGACATCCGCCTGCAGTGGGCCAGACTCTTCAATCAGACCTACGAGTTCATGTTCGCCGAAGACCGGGCGATCAAGGGATGGCTACCCGGCGAGCCGTTGGCCAGCGAAACCAAGACTGTGGAGCGAGCCGCAGCGCGCAAAGAGTTGGCCGAGTGGTGGGGCGAGATCCCCGCCGAGCCCAGAAATCTCGTAGGTGCCGGCACGAGGATCAAGACGAGTCGCCGCAATGCGCGTAAACGCATCTCCAACTGGTACTCCAGCGAGAGCGCCGTCAAGAACATGCTGACCTTCCTCGACGACGAGGGCTGGGAGCTGCGACGTTTCGAGGGTCCCGGCGCCCCCGATGACCCCAACTTCCCGGATGCCATGGTGGAACGGATCGCCGCGCGCGAACATGCCGACTGGCGGAGGCGTTGGTGGCCCGACGACAGCCGTCGCCGCAGACCGCGCTACCAGCGGCCGGTTCTCGACGACGGAACACTGGGAAAGCGGCGGCTGCGCGTCGAGCGCAAGATCGAACGCTGCGCGACCTACAGCGGATCCGGCGCAGACGTCCTGACATTCGATGAGCTCAGCAACCTCAGCGGTGACTACGTCGACGACGCGACATCGCAGCGTCCAGCACAGAACCGCCGTACCGCCAACTACAACCGCCGCATCGTGCGGGAGACCTACCCAGCGATCGCCGCCTGCTTTGGCTACCAGATCGTACGAAAACCGGAGAAGGGCGACGCTACCCGGTAGCGGAATCCGCTGCTGCCATCTGCGTGAGTTCGCTGACGGTCTCCGCGATCGCCCGATGCGCCAGGTCGACGTGGTAAGCAAGTTGCGGTTGACTCATACCTGCTCCCAACGGAATTCCGCCCTCGGCAGCCAGAGTTGGGTGCTCACCTTCGAGGCGTAGCCGCAGCGACACAATCGGGCAGCTGGAGTTCCAGAGGTTGCAGAACTGCTCTGCCTCGGCCATTGCCGCATCCCCGATCAGTGTCTGGATCTCGCAGCGCACAATGAATCGGCGTGGTCCGGAGTCGGCTTCGGTCCACACCGCCACTGGACCATCGGGTTGAACCCTCACCAGTACAGCATCGTCATCACCCTGCGCAGGATCGTCAGAGTCGTTGTCGGCAAACAGTTCCCGCAGATCGTGCAGATCGGTCCGCTTGATCTCGTCGAACAACCTGCTGCCGCGGACCGCAGCCAGGTCTACGGATACGACCCGGACAACCTCGGCGATGACCGTAGTCCGCTCCTCGACCACCACACGGGGGTAATCGGGTACTTCGCGTTCGAGCCAGTGCGCACACTCGTCGTCGTGACCCGCGTCGATGAGTTTCTCGAATTCCTCGAGCTGCGCGTCGCTCAGACCCGACGCCAGTCTGCTCCCGACCCGCTTCTCGACCTGTGCGAAAGCACGTTGCGTGAGGTCCGCCGCGTCGTCGTCCGCGAGACCCGGCAGAAACATCCGGATGGCGCAGTACATCACGGGATCGGGATTGTTGGTTGACGTCATGATGCCTCCGCTGGTTCGGTCGGTTCGGTGCTTGTCGGTTCGGTACTTGTGGTCGCTTCGCGCTTTGCCACCCAGTCGGCGAGAAAATTGGACTCCGGTCCGGGACGGGCGCCCCTGTCGCGCCCCTTCAGTTCTCGCCGGGTCTGTGCGACGTGGGATACCCCGCGAACTGCGGCGGCTGTCCGGTCGCGATAGGGGTCGACGAGTTCTCGATGTGTGCGGCAGATGATCTCGTCGTCGAACGAAGTTCGCTCGCCACCGGTGCGCGGGGCAACTCGTTCGTTGTGATCGACGATCAAGGTGTGCGGTACCGCGGCAGGCCCACTGTTGCGCATCAGCACAGCCGAAAGGTCGGGCAGGGTCGTAAGTGTCGTCGTGTCGACAAGCCCACCGAACCGCACCGACAATGCTGCCGCATCACTCACCGCACTGCGGAAGGCAATCGTTGTCGCAACGTTGCCATCGACTGCAGGCCGTAAGTCCTCGTCGAGCTGGCCCAAGAACTGATGGGCGATCACTACCGACAGGCCGAATTTGCGTCCTTCCGACAGCATCGAAGAGAGCGAACCAGCCAGCAGCGACTGCGCCTCGTCGACAACGACAGTGAACGAGCGATCGGTTCGTTTGCGCGTCAACGCACCCGCCCACACCCGGTTCAGGTATAGGTAGCCGAGCAACCGGGTCGCCGATTCCCCGAGATCGGCCTTCGACAGGGCGACGAGAATGACCTGTCCCTCGTCCATCAGGCTGGCGAAATCGAGAGCGTCATAACCCGATCCGAGAATCCCCCGTACTGCCGCGGTGTTCGAGAACGGCTCGAACTTGGAGTTGACCCAGGAAACCAGCTCTCCGTGATCAGAAGACCGGCGGGCTGACTTGTCGTTGGCGAACCATGCGGTGAGGCGTTCGTCGTCGGTGCGCGTCACGGCTTCGGTCATCACCAGGTCGTCGCTCAGGATCATCGGCACATCCAGAATCGACGCAGTATCCCCGTAAAGAGCTCGACCTGCCCGCATCGCCATCGCGACCCGCTCCTGGAATCGGGGGCCGACGATACCGGTCTCCTTCTTGTCGAAGATTTCCTGGAAGATCGCGCAGGTGTCGGCGATAGCGACGTCTCGCCGCACCGGATCCGACTCGGCCAGAGTGGAAATCGGTACCGGGTTGTCCACATCTCCACAGCGGATCACCCAGGTACGCTCAGCTGAATCCGACGGCAGCTCTGCCAGGATCCGGTCGATGAGAGTCCCGTGCGGATCGAGCACGATACAGCCCTCGTCACCCGCGGCAATCTCATGCACCAGAGCTGCAATCGTGGAGCTCTTCCCGGTACCGGTCTGCCCCACCACCTGGACGTGCCGACGGCGTTCGGGCTCGGGCAGTTCCACCGGCAGTTGCCGGCCGATGGTGGTGACCGCGTGCCCGAGCCGGATCGCGGTTCCGGTGCCGTGCCGTCGAGTCGGGCCGACCGCGATCGGTGCCGCCGGCGCGGTGTAGAAGCCCGGTGTCGGATCGGGTCCTCCCACGGGAATCGCCACCACTCCGGCGAGTTCATCGGATTCCACCGTCAGCCACATCCTGGGATTCTCGGCGTTGGCCGAGATCACGAGACCGGAAAACCTGCGACGCACCAGGGCACGCAACTGAATCGACGGAGTTTCGGTGGAGCCAAGCGCGGTGAGCCGCACCCGGCAGCGGGTTGTATCGCCGTCGAGGGTGCGAGCCTCCACCCGGATACCGGTGTGGGCCATCGCCGAGAGTTCAGCTGCTAAACCGGCGGCGTCTAGCACCGATCTTGGCGACCACTGCGGCGCCGACGACCACTTGGCGGCGTCGATGGCGAACCCGAGCCGGCATGTCGTGTCGTCGGGGACGATCGCCCACTCACCCAGCACATCATCGTTCTGGGTGAGCGGCTTTGGGCGACTGTCAGTCTCACCGACAACACGCAACAATGCGTCTGTCGCCTGCGCGACCTCGTCGACGCACCGGCCGGTGACTGAGACACGCGCATCGACGATGCCCTCGTCGTCGACGATCAGCGACGTGCTGACCGTGGCGTCCGGGGCCTCGATCAGCAGGCCCGCCAATCTTGTCGGCAGTTCGGCCCGCAGTTCCGCGGCACGCTCGGTGCTGTGACGCCGCAGTGCGTCGATACGCACGTCGATACGCTCGGGCTCCGGGCCACCATCGCGCTCTATGTTCATCTGGCCGCTCATCCGAGGACGATCTCGACACGACGGTTGGCGGCGCATTGCGCGAACGTATACGTGCCATCGGGCTCCGGTCCTGAAACCGGCTGCTCGGCACCGAAACCGGTTGCCGTGATGGCTGCGGCGACACCCTGTTGCTGCAGGAGCCCGGCGATCTTGTCTGCCCGCTGCTGCGAGATCTGCACCAGTTCGGACACCGGCGAGGTGTCGTCGCACGCATGCCCACCGACCGTGATCTTCTGCACCCGGTTGTTTTTCGCAGTCTCGGCGATCGACGTGAGCGCTGCAACGACCGCGTCGGCGTCCACAAGGTCGGTGGAGTTGGCCGCGAACGCGGCCGAGTCCACGCGATAGACCGTCTTGGGTCCCGCTGCAATCGCGGTGACCGCTTCCAGCGGTGGGTCCGCGGGAACGTTCCGCGCTTCGGTGTCGACCGGGACAAGATCCTTTGCGACGGTGCAGCTGCCACCGGCGGCGATACACATCTCGGTGTAGAAGTTCCTCAGCCAGGTGCGTTCGGCTTCGGTGCGGTTCTGACCGATCCCGAAGTAGGTGACGTTGATGCCGTCGAACTTCGGGAGTTGTCCGACGTCGGCCACCCTGGCCACGGCGTCCGCCGGGTCTCCGTGCGCGTAGTTCTGGGTGCGCAGATCCAGCAATCCGGTGTTGGCCTCGCCGTCGGAGACGACTACCACTCGGTCCTGCGCGGCTTGCGCCGCGACCTGTTGGGCCAACAGTTCGTCGCTGCCGGGTTCAGTTGCTCCCGGAGTGGCGTCGAGGGCTGCGGTCACACAGGCCGGCAGCTTGGCGGCCAGCCGCTCCGCCCGCTTCTCTCCCGCCTTGGGGTCGGTGAGTGCGGCACCGTCGAGAACCACACGCGGTCGTTCGTTCTTCCCGCCTACCGTGATCAGAGTCAGCGAACCCACCGGCGCATCCTGCCCGCCGCTGGTTTCTCCCAGGGCGTCGAGCAGTTGGGTCGGCAGAGATGCCCCACCCATGAGTCCGGTACGGCTGACCAGCACAACGGTATTGGTGCCGTTCTCGTCGCCGGGCTTAGTCATGTAGCTGCATTGTTCGGCGGCCAGCGCCTCGGCGACTGCCGGATCTGCGGCGACGGTCCCGGCTGCCCCGGGTGACGCCGGCGACGAACTGCCGGACTCGTGGATGCCGACGGCGACCACCCCGGCGACCACGAGACCCCCGGCTGCGCCGAGGGCCATCTTGGACGTGCGTTTCACGTTCTCTCCTTCGATTGCGAATCAGGTACTGCACCGCTCAGACCGATCCCGCGTGCGTCCCGCCCGGTGAGAGCGGCGATGGACGCGACGACCTCGGTCGCCAACGCGGGCGCCGACGAGTCGATGACGCGGGCCGGATCGTCGGGGAAGGCCGCCGACCAGCTGCCGGGGACTCCGCCGGTGAACGAACATTCCGACGGGATCAGCAGAGTGACTCCGTTGATCCCGGCCGCCATCGCATTGACGCGGCTGCCCGGACCGGTGAGGTCGGCGACCAAACCGTCGGAGACCAAGACGGCCAGAGTCAGCTTGTCGGTCCGCGGGAATCCCGCGATCAGTTGCCAGGTGGGGCCGAGCATCGTTGCGTACGAAGTGAGTTCGGGCTCGTCGAGTGTCATCTTGTCGCACACCGACGCCGGCTCCATGCGTACGCACGCGTCGCCGCCAAACGCGATCACCCCGATCTCGTCCTCGGGTCCCAGGTGGCGTTGCGCCCACCGCATCAGCTCGAGGACTGCCGCTTCGCGCGGTCCCGCAACCGACATCATCGATCCCGAGTCGTCGCCGATGATCCACAACCGCAACGGAGTACCGGGAGCCAACGTCACGCGGCCGAGCACCTGACGCGCCGCATGGCGCTCCCTACGCGAGGGCTTCTTGGAACCGATCGGTTCGGCCAGCGGCCACGGGCTGCGAAGCGGGGACGGGGCACGCCCGCCGGTGGGCCGCTCCAGACCCACCGGCGCACGAAACACCGCGCTCATCGATCGCTCGACTTCAGATCATTCTCGGCAAGAGCATCATCCATCTTCTCGTCGAGCTCGCGACCCCATGCTTCGTCGACGACGTCCTCGGCGTCGGCCTCCTTGGTGTCGTCGGCTACGACGTCGTGGGCTGTGGTGTTGCCGCCGCAGACGAGGACCTTCTTGACCTCAGCCATCCACTCACGAGCTGTCGGCGGCTTGTGCTCAGTCATCGCGGCATCGAGCCGATTGACACGGTCGAGGTTGACCCGCGGTATCGGGCCGTCGATGACCTGATCGACGGCACCGGTGGGTAGTTCGATATCGACCCACTTCTCGCCTACGTACGGCCCCTCGTGGCTGCTCCACAGAACCTTGGCATACGAACCGTCGTGGCCATGATGCGCACGTTCCTGCGAGATCAGGTCAGCCGCTGCCCGCAACGGCTCCTGCAGTTGCAGTCGCGTCTCGTCCCGGAGCTCGGTGACCGACTCGTACGCACCCACCCATTCCTCGTAGAGCGCCGTCCCGGTGTCCACGGTCTCGTCGACATGGGCGGCCGCTGCGTCCTTGGCGGTGCGTCGGTAGTCGTCGATCGCGACATCGTGGTCGTGCCTGAGCGCCTCCGCGATGCCCAGGCCGAGCGGCAGGAGCAGGAACAGCGAGTAGAACAGGACCGGATTCAGCGACACCCCACCATCGGCCGCGTGCAGGACGGTCATCCGCTGCATCACGCCGAAGACGACAGCGAGCACGGACACCAGCGCGATGCCGCCCACGACAATGAGGAGTCGACGATCCTTGTGGGACATACCCTTTCCGGAATGCAACCATGCGGCTACGACCCGGCCGAACGCGAGCGCGACGGTGAACTGCACGACCGGGGTGATGAGGGCGTAGATGAAGGCCTGGAACGACTCGGCCGATAAGAACCTGGGCGAATCCTCGACGTCGCTCCACAGCGCGAAGAAGAACCAGAAATCGGCGACGACCAGGACCGCAAAGAGGCTGACGTACATCCACTGCGCGATGCGGGGACGGCGGGCCAATGCCGCGTCGTCACCGTTCTTCTCGTCGACGGCTGCTTCATGGTGCCGCTTGTAGGCTGCCTGATCCGATATCCAGGTGCCGGTCTCGGTGAGGCCGCGCTTCATCAGCCACGCAGCGCACGCAGTCGCAGCTGCTTTGAGCCGCGCGATGCGACTACTGATCTCGGCTGAGCGATCGAGTTGTTGGTGCTCCATCGCGGTGATCGCCTGGATGGGGATACGGACCTCACCGTGGGTGAGCTCGCGACCCTCCCGGGTGCCGGTGTCGGGGGCCTCCGCACGAACCGTCTGTTGCGGTGGTTCGAGTTGTGCCTCGCTGTCGAGGTCGTCGGTTGTGGACATGCGTGCCGTTCCTTTCGGTGGTTGTGTTGGCGTCCGACGAGCCAACCACCGAGAAGGGGGCACTTGATAAGTCGTGTGAATTGCAGAAATTCACACGTGTTACGCCAGGGCTAGGGCGAATCGCGACTGCAGTCCCACAAATCACACGTGAATTCCTAACCCCCGCGACCGCCTCCACTCTGGGATACACCCCAGACCTGAGGAGAACCATGACCAATCACACCCCGGACCGACCCGACTGGCGGCGAGTGTGAACGGATCATCAGTCAACGCCCAGACCCCGATCCCGCAATGAACCCGATGCACAACAGGCACATTCACCACGCGCGGGCGCGTGATCTCCGAGTCCGAAACACCGTTGGTGGCCGTGGCAAGTGGAATCCGGGCCGCGCTGGCTGCGCTCGTGCTGCTGTTCCTCGCCGCGCTGATCGTCACCAGGGCGCTCACCAATATGCTGGCCTCGCTTCAATGCCTCCTTCTGCCAGTCGGGATCGTCGTCGTCCTCGTCGCGTTCATCGCGAGCAAGATCCCGGGTGCCCGACCCCTCGGCGCGCACACCGCGACATCGACGATGCGAGCCGAGTGGGTCGTCAAACCTGCATCGCCGAACCTGGACGGCAGGTGCTCATCACCGCCGACGCCGGGCGCACCGAGGAACTCCCTGTGGCGCAGGAACGTCGACTCCCCGCCGGCACCGAACTCGACGCCTACGGCCCATCGTTCGGCGGTTACCGCCACGTCTGGGCGATCCGACCCCACCGCGGCACACTCACATTCTCTCGGGGTGTGTTGCCGTTGTTGCTCACAGTCGCCGTCGTCATACCGATGGTCGTTGTCGGAATCGCCGCGGTGGCGCTGTGATCGTCGTCAGCCACGACATGCATTCGGGCACGCGGGTGGTCGTCGACGACGAGTCCCACGCCCTGGTGCTCGGACGGCCACGCAGGGCAAAACCTCGGGCAAGCTGGTGCCGTCGATCTTGACCCATTGTGATCCTGTGATCGTCGCATCGAGCAAACCCGACATTTTCGAAGCCACCACCGTCGATCATCGTCTCGACGACGGACCTGCGTGCGTTTTCGCGATCACTGCTACTCCGCGAAACCCGAACCCAGATCCGATCCTGCGGGCGTTGACTCCGATAGTCTCGTCCTACCCGCTATTCACAGTTGGAGCTTTCATCGATGACGTCCAAACGACGCGCACTTGTAGTCGGAATCGAGCGGGCGTTCGACTCCGGCCGCCTGCCTTCGGCGCCGTCTGATGCGCGCGCGATGGCGAGGGTCCTCGCCCACGACGACACGCACGACGGCCCCGTCGAGAACTGGCAGGTCACCAGCCTCATCGAAGAGAACGGCCGCGGAGTCCTGGACCACCAGA
Organism: Gordonia aquimaris; assembly: GCF_026262595.1. Classification (NCBI taxonomy): domain Bacteria; kingdom Bacillati; phylum Actinomycetota; class Actinomycetes; order Mycobacteriales; family Gordoniaceae; genus Gordonia; species Gordonia aquimaris. The sequence goes on from NZ_JAPKFM010000034.1 coordinate 20,373, forward strand.
TTCAGGCGGCTGTCACCGAACTCCTGGTGGGCGCCGAAGTCGACGACAACACCGAACTGCTCTTTTACTACTCTGGACACGGCCGCGCGCAACCCTGGGGTGGAGAGTTCGTCGCGTACAACAACGTCGCGATGTCGTTCAATGACCTGATGGTCTTGGTCAACACATCCAAGGCCGAGAGCATCACCCTCATCCTGGACTGTTGTTTCTCAGGCGGCGTCGGCAACGAGGATGGCCACATTCCCGACTGGGCCGAAGTGGGCAGCGATCCCTTCCGTCCCGACCGTGCGGTGATCCGGGAGGGTCTCGCCATCCTGACCGCGGCCCGCAAATACGAGCCGGCTCTCGAAGTCGAGCGGGCCGGAGAGAGACCCGTGGGGGCGTTCACCGAACTGCTCATCGGCGGTCTTGAGGGTGGCGCCGCCGACGTCCTCGGCTACATCACCTCACTCGACCTCTACGCCTACGCGGCGCAGGGATTCACCGATTCAACCCAGCGACCCACATTCAAGGCACATGTCGACAAGGCTCGTCCCATCCGACGCGTCAAGGCACCACTTCGGCGCGAGCAGCTCGTCAAGATCGTGCAGATCTTCGACGAAGGTCATGCAAAGAAGCTCACCGCAGAACATGACTATGTGCCCGGATGCGCCGGCGCCAAACCACGAACCGGCGAGGGCGTCGTCTACGAGCCGTTCTCCGGTAGCCCCGCGCAGTGCGAGCTCGATGCCATCAAGCTGTTCCGCAACGGTGGATTGGTCGCCACGACGACGCCAGATCAAGATCTCTGGGACTGTTGTCACAACGGCGACACCGTGGAACTCACCGGAATCGGCAAGTACTACTGGTCGCTGGTCAACCGCGGCCTCCTGCCGCCGGAATGACTCGAATCCGATCAGTCTGGCGCGAGGCATGGACGGCGTTGCCCGAGGCCGTCCATCCTGCGCTTTCACAGCGTGACGGCGACGGATGGTTCCCGAGCAATCGTACGATTCGCAGCCTGTTCCCCACCGCGTTCGGCGCCGACATCGCCGATGACCTCACGCTGCCCGCCAAACTTCGTGGCTACGTGCATATTCGGGGTGACAAGACCATCGAGAAGCTGGATCAAAGCCGGACGGCGGAGGAGAACGCCGAACGTATCCGACAGGCCGTTGGCGCCCAGACTGAACGGTTGGTCCGTCTCGCCGAGATGCTCCCGACACTCGAAACATCGAGCAGCGGTCAGGTATTGGGTGTCGCTGACAAGCGTGAGGCACTACTGAAACTCGCGTGGGAGGAATCGCGATACCTCGCACCCCTCGATCATGAGACAGCCAGCGAAATAGTCGCTGCGACCACAGCGGCACGCAACATCGCAACCGTACGCAACTACCTCACCGACGCCATCGTCGTCGAGGATTTGACCAGACGGCGCGATCGAGAGTCCGCGCCGCGGCCCAAGCCGACCACATTCGACCGCGATATGCGTCGCTATGAGTCGACGGCGATCGGGTTCCTCGACGACACAGCCCTCGACACCAAGCATCGCGCGTTGCGCGACGGTGCCGCCACCACCGACGAACTCGTCGGCCCGGGCACGCCAAGCACCGCCAAATGGGAAGCAGTCCGTGCCATCGATGCCTCGTTGTGGGAATGGCGCACAGCCGCACTGGGCCTGGCATCCACGTCACCGCCGTCACCCGCGCCAATTCGCATAGCCGACGAACCCCAGGCAGTTCGATCCGCGGGACCGGCAACCCCATGGCTCGACACCAGCGTCGAACGCCGACTGGCATCGGTCCTGCGTGGTGAACGATCCACCCGCACCCGACTCCCACCCGAACGCGACCTGCTCGACCTCGAAGTGGACCGCTCGTGCCGCCCCTTGGGGGTCGATAGCCACGCGGCACGCTGTGTCATGGCGCTGGGCGCCACGGTCGTCCCGATGATCGGTGCGCGCGACGAGCAACCCACCGCGATTGCCGGCCAAGAGGTTGCCGACACCCTGGTGGCGAATCGAGTGCGCACGTGCTTCGCCAAGTGGAAGGAGCAGCGCGAGAAATCATCTGGTTCCGCGACAACACCCTACGTCGGTGACGCTGCCGAAGATCCCAGCTCGTACTACATGTCCACGCTCTGGAAGCGCATCCATGGTCATGACGTGCGGGGCATCGCCGACTACGACGCCGCCGCTGCACACGACCTGCTCACCGGGACGGCCCGCACCGTCACCAACCGGATCGATGCCAGGGTGTACGCCCCGACGACCGGATCGGGTCCATCATCCGAGCCCGAATCCTCGTACCGCGACCTCGCCGAATCCGTCGAACTCGTGCAGGAGGCCGTCGACGACGCCGTCGCCTGGCAGACCTTCTGGCGCACAGCACGACAGCAGCGACCACCGTCACCGGAGCTGCTCCGGCAATGGGAGACATGGACGTCCCTGGCCGACACCACTCTAAAACTGCGAGACGTCTTCGCATGGATGGACTCCCATGAACCAGAATGAGAATAACGAGTGGGGCAACGTCGGTATCAGACGCGACGGAGGATTGATCGTCATCGCGTCGGACCGACCCGCACCACCACCTATTCATCTGGCGTCGATCCGCGCCGACGGCGGCACCGTCTGCGTCGACGTCACCGATCCCACTACCGTACCCACTGTGTTGCTCGACGACCCGCTCCGAGCCCGGACATGGCTCGACCTCGTTTACGGCACTGACGCCGCCGATGCTGTCGCACGTTTTGACGACGGTGACGCCGGAGCACCTGATGTCGCACCCGCCCGTCAGGGTGAGTTGTTCGGCATCGTCGCACGGCTCGGTGTCGGATACTGGTTGCATCGCTGGTGGCCCAGCGGAGCCGACGAGGTTCCCAATATCGATGTAGGACTCCTCGACCTCGAAATCGGTGCTCTGGCGTGGCTGGCCGAGCCACTCTTCGCCGATCTCGCACCGATTCAGCAGCTGCTACAACCACATTCGCGCACTCTGGTCCGCGTGATCGACGACCTACGGTCCACAGCGGGAAGTACTGCACATCGGCGACTCGGCATACTCACCACAGCATTGCGCGCCACCGTTGACATCGTCGCCCCCGATTCGCCCGGCTATGCCGAATCCGTGGCGCTCCTAGACCGTATCGACACCGAAGACGCCACCGCCGCCGACATCTTGGACGCCACCGACTGGCAGGTTCTCGACGCTGACCTCGCTGCGTCCGCGGTACGGTCCGCGCGCGCGTACGCCTGGCCCGAGCTTGTCCGAACCAAGGCGGGCGCCAGCGGTATCTGGATCACCCCGACCCGGTCCGGGTCATCGGAGGCGGATTGGGCGCAGCTACCGCCGCGAACCGCGCTGGCTCGACACAGCAACATCAACTGGACCGTCCGCCACGAGCAGGGCACCCCGTGGCTGACCGTGAACCTCGACGCCTCGGCACAAGCCAATCCCGCCGTGCAGTTGATGGCCCGCAGCTACCCGGCCGACGACCTGGCGAGTGTTCCCGACGTCTTTGCGCTCGAGTTCGATTCGACGCGGAGAGTTTTCACCGGACGACGCCGCCTCACCTCGGTGCCGACATCCGACTTCGTCGTCGACGTGTTCGACCCGGCATACATGCGTCGACCCCGCCCGTCCACGGTCGGGCGCTCTGCCGCAGAACACGATCGATCCCGCATCATCGACCTCATCGTCGAACGTGCCCGCCACCTGAGAAACGAGGGTTTCATCGCCGAACACGTGACGTGGGAGAACGACCAGTCATGAATCCCGAGCTCGACGCCCGGACTGTCACGCAGATCAAGCGTGCTGCAGGCGAACTCGCCGATCGCTTCGGCGCAGATCAGCTCGGCGCGTGGTCGTCGACCACCTATCTTAAGATCTGGATGGCCGAGATCGTCGGGAACCTCGATGCACTCAACGCCGACGGCCGCCACCACACGCGCCAAACCGTCGCCCGATCAGCATCACATCTGCGTACCGCCCTGATCCTCACCACATCGTGGATGTACGACCAGGACAAGGTTGTCCTCGACTTCGGCGATTTGGTCGGGACCGATCCCAAAGCCACCGAGCACCGCGAGATCGAGAAGAACCGAACCGCGGTAGCCCTGTGCCTCATGGCCTTGTTGGACAGCGACGACAACTCGGTCGTCGCGAATCAGGTAAGGGAGTGGACCGAACGCATCGACAGGAGTGACGACCAACGGTCCATCGCCCGCTACCGCCAGATGCAACTGCCGTCAACCGTGGACCAGAGGATCCGCGGTGACAAGAACTGGTCCCAATTCCGAGACTCCATGTGGGAGCGCTATCTTCGCGTTTCCCAGCAGGACTCCCATTCCGACGAGTCGGCGTTCACCGCAGCTTTCCGCCGATCCCTGGTCGACGGCGGGTTTGCTGACCAGCCGTTCGTTGCCTCCACGCTGCACAACCGCTTCTCCACGCCTGACAAACATCGATCAGCGCGCGAGCGATTCGCAGCCGTGTTCACTGACTACTACCTGCGTCACGCACCTGACGCATTGTCCGACCGCGCGGACAGCAGACGCTCACTCCACCTGATGCTCGATTTCCCCGCGTGCCCGGCAGTTCCCGATGCCAGGGCGCCGGATGAAAGCGCGAGGAGCTGGCTCAGATCGCTGCGTGATGAGCTTACGACGCTGGGGTTTCCGCATGGTGCGCGCTACGCGGGCCTATTGCGCGAGATCCTGGTAGCCGAGCAGCGGCAGCCGACCCGGCACACTCGGACAATCACGGTCACCCCACAGTCTGTCAGCGCGCTCGCCGACTCACTCGACGAGCAGATCACCATCGAGGCACTGTACGCACACGCGGCGACGCTGCTGAACGGAGTGGACACTCCCGCTTCGCGCGAGGCCTTGAGCTTCTTGCAGGATTCACCTGAGCAGGACATCAAGCCTTCCTCGGCCGCTTCTCGATTGGCGGTCGCGGCGCTGCGCGAATCGCTACGCGTCCTTGTTCCGGCGAGCACGGAGGCGCAGTGATGGCACACGATCTCGACTACACCGCCCCGTGGCGCCGAAGCCTTCTCAACTCACTGGTGACGTTTGACCACGGAAGTTGCGTTATCGATCTCCTGAGCCCCAACCATCCGGTTCGCGTCGACCTCGTTCCCACCCCGAGTCCCACGAATGTGGGTGCCGCGCTGGATCGATCCATCGAGGCGACTGGCATTCCGGCTCTTCCGGAGGAATGGTCGCGTCTTGCGGTCGTCATCGGCATCGATCGGTGGTTCCAACTGCCCTTCGACGAGCTGGGTTCCTTCGACGATGTCCTGCCCGCGGACCTCGCCTACGCACATTTACTGGTGGGCAACACAGCCGAGGCCGGCTTCTTCTACGAGGTGGCCCGCGACACGCTTCATGGGCTCCTACACAAGATCCCGACATCGGGACCGATCTTCGACGAGTTCGCCCGCGTCTACGCCGCCGCACCGTACGGGAAGCCACCTGCCGAACTGCACGCATTGATCGCTCCGCGGGCAACCATTGCCGACACCGAGTCCGCGGACGACCCGCGGCGGCGCCAGACCAGGACAAGGGCCAAGGGGGCAGCACAGTCGATGCCGCTGCCAGTCCGCATCGTCGTCGACCCACGATCGGTGCCCGCGCGCGTCGTCGACCGCGATTCCGCGACGGCGACGCTGGACAACGATGTGGTCCGTATAAGTGTGCGCTCGTTCCCCGGAATCGGCGCCACCACACCCGCTGCGGAGCGCCTGGTCGCGCGACTCTTCGACGAGGAAGGTGCCCTGGTGTCATTGAGCGACCTCACACTCGCCGGTGGGCATTTCGTCGCGCCACTTCCTGCGCGTGGCCGCCGGCACGGTATCACCGTCGAGATCCGCGACTTCGAATCGGTGGGTGGACCCTATCTGAGCTCCGACGACGCCGTGCTCGCGAACCAGATCGAAGCGACGCAGATCGCCTATTCGTGGCACCGAATGGCCGGGGCGGCGACCGCCCTCGAGAATGCCGTCGAGGCCGATTTCGCCCACGTGTCCGCGATGAACGCGGTGGACAACTATCCCGCCCTCAACGTCGACACGCGACTGAACGCCCTGCCGTTTACCCGCACGGGTCCGCTGCGGCCGTTGCTGGCCGAACTTGTGACCGCTGCGCGTATCGACGGCAATCACGCGTGAAATTCCGGTCGCGCGTCTCGGCATGACGATGTGGGAACCGACCCCCCGACCGACGCGGGATCGGTAGATCGGGTAGCCGGCGCACGGGCCGGCCCCACCCACGAAAGGACCACACTATGGGTGCACCACCCGACGATCGACACTTGATCGATCTCGAGCCGACGGTCGATCCGCTGACCGGCGCACCGGTCTACGCACAGCGACTGCCCGATGTCGTTGATCCACCTCAGGACCTTGCCATCCGCGGCGGTGCGATCGCGCCGTCGACACACGCTGGTGCGACGCAGAGCGACTCGGTCTCACTGACCGACGACCGGTTCGCTTCCGGCGGTGGATACGGTGACGAGTTCCCCGTCATCGAGAACGCGCAGGACGCCGGCGAAGAGGTCCGTATCGTCGGCGGACAGTTCGTGACCGGCAAGCCACGGGAAGGGGACGCGACACGCTCGGTGGATCTCACCGACAAGCGGTTCGCCGCGATGTCGGCCACCGATATCGCGGAGGTCAGGAAGCTGGCCAACTCGGGTGCGGCCGGTCGTTACGTCGAGGTCCTGCGTCCGGCTTCCGATATGCCGGAGTACTTCTCCACTGGATCCCACGGCATGTACCTGCACACCAGGCCGACGAAATACGGCGACCAACTGCATGCGGTCATCGAACGAGACAATTCGACCGGGCTTTACCACGCCCACCTGTGGCTGTTTCAGATGATGCAGAACGGGCGGCTTACCAACACCGACCTCAATAGTTGGGTCGGCGAACCCGGTGTATCCGCGCACCACGTTCATCTGTACCCCGGCCGCAACGGCCAGGGCGCAGTCCTGTGCCTGTCCACCGACTCACGTGGCGGGATGCCGTCGCTGTCTTCGTGTGTCGTGCGGTCCGCCCAATGGGCAGCCGGAATGGGCGAGGTGGTGCGGGGGCGCGAGTTCCCGTACCGCCAGTGAGGACGACGACCCCATGACCGCACGCAAACGATCTCATCCTGCCAAGTCACGAAATGGAGCAGACATGTTCTCCCGCCGCACATCAGTTACGTCCCGGGTCGCGGTACAGCGGACTGGTACGCCGTGGTCGATCACCGACGAAGCCCTCGCCCGTATCGACGAGACGATCGCCGCACACAAGCCCGAACGGGGTGGAGCGTTGATCGCGACACGGGAACGAATCGTCGTCGACTTCCTCGCGGACCCGCATCCCGGCGAACAGGTCAGCTACTGGCACAGTCGCCTGCTCGCCGATGCTCTGACGGAGCATTTGAACCAGCGCCCGATGCGCCACTACGGGGGGACGCTGCACAGCCATCCCGGTGTCTACGGCGAACCCAGCGGCCCCGATCACGTCGCCTTCGCCAATCAGCTGGCCAACAATCCGACGATTCGGGACGCGTTGTTTCCCATCGTGGTTCGGGCCAGACGCCAGGACATGCGTTCAGTCCTGCGCCTGGGCGAACGACACCTGGTCGATCTCCCGCACGGCACCTTCGCCGCGTATTCGGCCGCCCCCAACGAGGACACCGTCGAAGTGCGCCCGGCGCCGATCCATGTGATCCCGCTGCGCCGCGACATCACTCATGTGTGTCAACACCTCTCGGCGTTCGTCGAGTCTCCAGTCGTTGCCTCTGCGACCAGGGAGATGGAGATCGAGGGCCGGCACCTTCCGACGATCAGCTTGCACGCGAGCGAGAATATCCTGTGCACGGTCATATTCCCCGCCGAATACCCAACCCAGGCACCGGTCCTTCTGACGTCACAGGCCGGAGCTGTGGTTCCGGCGTGGAAAGTGGGTCACGATTCGCGCCGCCAACTCAGCGATGCTGTCGGAGAACTGGTTCGGGCCGAGCAGGCTGCGGCATCGACTGCGTCGATGGAAGATCGCTTGTCACATCACCTTCCCGATGGTGTGCGCGCACGCTACCTGGTGGTCGGGGCCGGGTCGGTCGGGTCCACCTCCGCCGAAATGTTGGTGCGCAGTGGTGTCTGCGATCTCACGGTTGTCGACTTCGACACCGTCGAACTGCCGAATCTGTCTCGCACCACTTACGATCGGTCTGATGTCGGAATACTCAAAGTAGCTGCACTGCAGCATCGACTCCGCGAGATCAATCCGGAGGTGCGGATGACGGCGATCGACGCCCACATCCAGGATCTCGATCTCTCAGTCTTGGACGACATTGATGTCGCGGTGTTCGCGTCGGATGACCTCGCGGGCGAGTTCTGGCTCGGTCACCACCTGTACCGCCGCGGAACGCCGCTCGTGTCGGTCAAGATGTTCGAGCTCGGGGAGGCCGGCGAGATGGTGACCGTGGTACCCAAATCGGGCACAGCCTGTTTGCGTTGCATCATCGGAGATCCTGTCGCCAGCGGTGATCGGGGAACCACGGACTACGGGAGCGGTCGGCTCGTGTCGGCGCCCGCGCTCGGCGTCGACATCATCGCGACGGTGGCTCGAGGCGTTCGGATGGCACTTGCGCTCGGCCAACAGGAAGGACCACTGGCGGAGTGGATCTCACCGATCATTGCGCAATCACGCACGTACTTTCAGCAGTCGAGCGTCCCGGATCATCGTCGCCTCACCGAGCTGCGTCCGGGCCGGTCATCACCCTCGTTTGATTCAGCGTGGTATCTGACCGGGCCACGAGCCGAGTGTGCGGTGTGCGGTGAGCATCCGGAGGAACCCGCCGCGGTGTTCGGCGGCTCGGGTGTTCCGACGATGCTCCCTCCGGGTGTCGAGGAGGTGGCATCGTGAAATTCAACGGTCTGCCCCCTGGGGCCGAGGACCTGCCTCAGGGTCGGCCGCAACGCAGGGGGCCCGCACCGCGCGTCCCCTCTCCCCGCATCGCGACACCGCGCATCCCGGCACCTACGCCGACCCGCCCCTCCCTGCTCGGTGACATCGGTCGGGTCGGTCTGCTCTGGTTCGGGTCGCTGATCCCGCTTGCGTTCATCACTCAGGTATTTGCCGGGTCAAGTTTCTCGCCCGGCCAAGGTGGCGGCTTCCGGGAACTCCTCACCTGGGTCATCGTTTTCGGGGTCATCACACTCGGCATCGTCGCCGAGCGCCATACCCACAGCCGCTCCGAGGCCCTCACCGACCTCGCGCGGACGGGCGCGCTGTTCGGCTTCCTTGTCGGCGTCGTCGTCGCGGTCGTGTGGTTCTCGATGAAGGGTGGTCCAGAACCGGGCAACTGGTTCATCGGGCCCGCATTCGCAGCCGCCGGGGCGGCGGTCAGTCTCTACACGGGAACGACACGAGGGCGTTGACCGACCACAGCGAAGCGGCGCCCCGCGGGGCGTCGCTTCGCTGTGGTCGGTGATGTCTTCGTCTGTGCTCAAATGCTTTCTGCCGCCAGAGCAACGAAACCGCCGCAGGCGGTCACCCCGAGGCGGCCGTCGGCCAGTGCACCGGTTCGCACAGCGGCGAGCAACGCCGACCAGTGCTCGGCTCGACCGGGACGAAATCCTTCCAGGATGTGCGCCCGTCCGGCAAGGCCGGGTAGGGAGTCAAAGCTCGACCACATGAGCGACCGGCCACCCACGGACGCTTCCACCGCACGAATTCCGCCGAGCTGCACCACCCGCTCGACAGAGTCGACAACGTAGCGGTTCCCATCGACGATGCACGCACTCCACATGCACCCGATATCGGTTGAATCCCGCCGAGGCGCAAGCGGCCACGGACACCAGCCATATCCGGTACATGCGGCGGCGAAACCGTCGAGCATCCCGGTGTGGCCGAGCGTCGGCCACACATCACCGGTGAAGGTGCACAGATCTGACGCGGTCGCACCGGCAATCAACGCCGAGCGGACCGCCTCCGCGACGGTCGCCGTCGTCTGACGATGCACGACGACGTTTCGAGGCATCGCATCCGAGTTGTCCGCGTCCGCCCAGCGATGCACTTCCGACCACTCATCTCCGTCGTGCACCCCGAGGCTCCAGCCATAGTCAGCCTTGGTCACACAGAATCGTCGAACTTCGTCACGACGGTCGCCCGGAACCTCGATGACGATTCGGTCATCGTCCTCGGTGGCGTCGCGACACCCGCCGTCGACGTTGGCATCAATCAGCCCAGCCGGATCGATCGGTCGGTATCGTGCGTCGATCGCTTCGGCCACGTCGCGCAGCGGAATCCATCTGTGCAACAGGCCGAGCAAAGTATTCCGGTCCGAGGGATCGTTGGAATCCATGTTCTCTACGACGTGAGATCCCCACCCGATCGGATTCGCATTGCCATTGGAGCTCTCCGGGCCGTCGAATCGGTAGATACATGTCGTATTCGGAACGAGTACTCGCTCTGCGCCACCAGCGCGGATCACATACTCGTCTTCGCCGACGGCGAAGCGACACCCATCGATGCCGGTCGTCACCCGCCAGACAAACGAGCTACCAGGCGTGGCCGGATCGACCGGATGTGGCCACAGGGTCCAGCCGCGGCCAAGGCAGGCCGCGATCAGACCGTCGACGTCACCATCGACGATAGTTGTCGGCCAATGACATCCGGTCACGGTGGTGATCTGTCCGACGGTGCAACCGACCTCCGTCAGCTCCGCCAGCGTCGCTGCGATCGAATCGAGAGTCGAGGGCCGTGCACCATCGCTCGCCGTCGGCGACACGAAGCGCCACACCCACTGTCGCTGCCAGCCGATGCGATCATCGACCTCGATGGCCTGCTCCAGGGCAACGCCTCCCGCTACCCTGCGCACCCGCAGTGACACCAGCGAGCACGCAGGACTGAGAAACCGGGGAAGCTCGATGATGCCCGGGGTGAGCGCACCCCGGGCATCATCACGGTATCCGTCGTCAGTCATCAGGACGCCAGCGCGAACTCGCGATTGGTCGGCTCCGGTGACAACCTCAGATGCCCGTGGAGCGCAGTGGCGTCCCGCAGGCTGCGGCTGAGGGCACCGCGGCCACAGAGCTGCCACACTGTGAGGCCGGCACCACGGGCCCGTTCCGCCATTTCGGTGAAACGCCCATTGCCGCTGCAAATCACAAACGTCGAATAACGGGAAGCAGCATGAGACTCGTCGACTCGATAGATCAGTTCGGCGACAGAGTCGCTGTCGGCGCGGACGTAGTACCGGACACCTTCACCGGCCAGCGCGAAAACGGCGGCTTTGGCCAGCGTGGGCCCGGATGCGACCAGCACCTGATCGCCGGGGGTGATCAGCGGCTTGAGGTGGCCCCAGACTTCTCGGACACCCTCCAGCGAACGGTCGCGCCCCAAGAGATTCTCGAGGTCGACGACGATGTACTTGCGACTGGTGGTGATGCACATGGTGTGGCTCCTTTCGGGGTGGAGGGCGCTACGCCCTCCACCCCTCAGACCGATCCCGCGTCGTCGAGTCGACTCAGCGGTGATTGTGCTTGCCGACACCGACACGACCACCCACGCCGCGGCAGGACGGGCACGTCTCACGACGCGCCACGCGATGCTGCTTGCCTTTGTAGTCGGTTTCGTACTTCACCACGTCGACCGTGCCCTCACCGCGACACTTGGCGCAGCGGTGGCAGTTGGCACACGTCGGGTTGTAGCCGGTCATGACAGTTCTCCTCCTCACGCCAACCATTGGCGCTCATGGGAGATACCGATCCCGCCTGTAAGACGAGACCGGAAACGCGCCCCGGATGGCGGGTCATTTGCCTTGTCCATCCGATACAGACCGAAGTCGGCGGCTGCTCTGGCGATTCAACCCGCACTCCCGATTCGCTCATCTCCTGCTGCCGGCATATGGCTATCCACTCGTCGAGTAGGTGCCGCCGGGTCCCCCATCAGGGCGAGGCGGCTCGAGTGGCGAGATCGTCACCTCAACGTCGTCGGAGCGCTGGGCGACACGGCCCATGCGGTACGCGGTCGTTTTGTCGACGCGGTCTAGATCCACCGAGGCGACACCGATATCGTCCGGAAGGGGGACCGGACATCCGTGCGTACCCACGAACCCTCGAAATAGTGGACATCGCCACGAGCGTTCCGCCGCTACCGTGCAGATAGACGCGCAGTGGCGTGTCAGAATCTAGCGGCGGGATTCGGCGAGGAAGCGAGCAAGACTGTGAGTGCATGGGGTGATGCAGCCGGGGCGAGGAGCACCGACGTGCTCCCCGCACCCACGGTTCCGCGGCCACGGCCAGCACCACAGGGCATGTGGTGGTCGGGAACCACCGAAACCGCGATCAGCCGCAATGCGTTGCTGAGACTCTGGTACGTCGAGGTGGCGCGCGGTGTGGAGGTCACCGACCCGAAGACTTTTGTCAGGGAACTGCAGGCATGGTCGGGCAACCTGGCCCGGGTGGACTGGGTTGTCGACGGGTTCGCGCCTGCGGTGCCCGAACTGCTCCGACGTGCGACTGAACCGCGCGATGATGTCGATGGGTGGTGCGAGGTCTCCCAGGTCGTCGCCGCCTACGTCGACCCGCTGTCGCGCTACACCTCTGGTTGGGCCAGGAGCGTGACGTCCCTGCGGCCCACCGTGCCGGCAAGTGTCGGACACGCCATCCGCGAGATGGGCCGCCGGGCGGTGGTCCCGATCCGCCGTGAACTCACTGACTCCGACATGCTTGTCACGCGTAGCGGAGTCGACGATTTCGTACAGAACCAGCGTTCACGACACCAGATGCATTCCCGAATCGCGTTGCACGAGTATCGAGTCAGGCTGCAAAAGTACCTGACCGGCCTGCGCCTCAAAAACGATCCCGACGACGGGAACCTTCGCACCGTGCTGGCCGAGCACTACCTTGACCTGGCGGAGAAACTGCGGTCAGCCGGTGGAGTGCCCGACCGTACGAAAGTGGCCGTAGCCGACCTCGCGCGCCCTGACACCGCTCCACACCGTACGAAGTCTCGGGTGATCGCCACCCGACGAACGGCGTCGTCGGGTACGCGTTCGGCGATGGTCGTTTCCGATGGCGACCTCGAGCACCACCTGGCCCGCACCCAACTGTGCGAGTTCGCTCGCATATGGATCTCGCGTGACCCGACTCAGCGACTCGATGATGAGAGTCTCTGTTGGGAAGCCGCTCTGGCCATGGACGGCCTCGCCGACCCCCGGCTGTTCAGCGATGGTGTCGCGGCAGCGGTCAGCGCGCGCTGGACCAAGCCACCGCCCACACGAGCGCGTACCCTCCAGCTCGCCTCCGCGATCCGCTACGTCGAACTGCTGCTGAAGGCCGCCCAGAACGCGGCCCGCAAGATCGGAGAAGCGTGATGGCACCAATCACCGGGTCCGTGGAACGCTCCGCTGACGGCCTGATCGTCTGGAGCGCGCACACGGGGGCGGCGCTCGGCCCGGTCGCGTTCGACGCGCACAACCTCGGCCTCGGCGTCGATGCCGCCGACCCGAGTTGTGTCCTGACCGTGGTCGCCGACGACTCCGACCGCGACTCGGGCGCCACCTGTTTCACCGACCCAGGATTTCTCACTGCTCTCGTCGACGCTCCGACGGGCGCGACCCTTCCACAGCCGCAACTGGTGGATGAGATCGCACGCGCCGCCACCATTCATGCGGTCAGCAGATTCCATCTCGGCGACCTCGACCCCGGCATCGTCACCCTCGACGAGGCACACGCCGCAGCACTCTGCGGCGACATGGACGGTGCTCGCGGCCGATACCTCATGGCAACGTCGAGCATGGAGGAAGTGCTCGACGACCTCGCTGAGAATGGCGGCGAATCCATCGCGGAGGAACTCGAGGTCGCGGTTGCACAGTGCCCGGCGATGGACCCCGAGAACGCGATCGCCACCGTGGCGTCCGCCATCGTGGACGGCCAAGACGCACGCTGGTCCGAGATGGTGCTGTCAATCCACCAAGAGGAACTCGCAACCACGTTCAGCCCACCCCCTCCGAACGCTGCGGGTGACTTCCTAGACTTGAGCCTGCTTCCACCCCGTCTGATGCGATTCACCGGCCCAGACGAGCACGACCTGGCACTACGGATGATCGGCGACGACACGGTCGAGGCCTCGGCTGTGGTCCGCGACGCCATCTACACCAGCAGTTCGGAGGCGGCAGGACTGTTCGTGATTGCGGTCGAGCGGGCCACCGGCGAACTGGTGTCCTCTGCGCCGTGCGAGGCGAGCGGCATGCGCATGGTGGCACTATTGTGGCTAGCCGAACATGAGCTCGATGATCTGCACTTCCTGATGGTCACCCTCGATGTCCCGCTCGATGAGGTATCTGCCCGCCCGTTGGACGTTCGCCTGGCCCAGGTGGACCGAGCATGCCGCCACGCCTGGACGAACCATCGGCGCGGGCGGGCGATTCTGACACTCGTGAACTCGGCCACGGCACCGGAACTTGTCGACGCCGCCGGACACGCCGTTGCGCATTGTCGACAACAGGCAGACGACTGGGCCGCCAATGCACGAATAGAGCTGGAGGACATTCTTCTTCACCTCCAGTCCCCAGATCACCAGAAGTTGGTCGCCGACTTTCGGGAAGGGGTCCTGCGATTGCAGGAACTCGTGGCCGGCGACTTCGCCCCCGACAGCCCAATACGACCGACGCTAGCGGAATTGCATGCGGAGACCGGCTGGTAGCAACGCGACAGATGCACGACGAACCACTCACCCTGCAGATCCGGGCCGTTGATGCCGGCGCCACTTTCGTGTCGTATCGATGGCTCGACGACGTGGACAATCCAGTCGTTAGGAGGCTCTCGCCTGGCGCCATACGACAGATCACGTCGCAGCTCGACGACGCGCTGATCGGAGACGCCGGTGCAGATGGCCACAGAGCCGACGATGTCCAACGCGCTCTCAAGGGTCCGCTGTCGACGACGACACGCGAAGCCGAATTCAGTGGCAACCTGGCGGCGCAGATTCTCGGCGCCGACGTGTCCCGGGAGATCTCGGCGCGCTCGCGTCGCGGCCGCGTGACAGTGAGATACACACCTAGCCCATCCCTCGCCAGGGTGCCCCTCGACCTTCTGCCGATCGACGGTGACATCCGGCTGATGGAGAGGGCGCAGTTGTATTGTGTGCCGCCCGCGACGCTTCGAGCCGGCCGAGCGGTCGTCCCGAAGCGCTGGTCGCAGGAGTTGGCGCGTCGACCCGTGCTCTATGTGATCGATCCTGAGGTCCCGGCAGCCGCAGGTCTCGACCAGGTGCTCCCACCACATGTCTCGACGGCTCGTTCGGGTGTCGATTCCTTCGTCAATCTACTCGAGCGCACCCCACACACGGATGGTTCCGTGGTGCGTAGGCAGATCATGCGATGGAAGCTGGGCGAAGACCTGCGGAACAACCCGGGGCGCATGCTGTACTTCGGGCACGTCAGCGCGAACAGGCAACAGCCAGGGTCGGCGTCACTACACCTGTCCGACGGGGAGTACCACTGGGGGCTGTGCGCGGTAAAGGGCCGCTCACACCGTCCATTCTCGGCATTGGATCTCCTCTACGGCACCATATACCCCTCGATGGGTCCAGCCGATGTGGCCATCCCGCCCTCGATGGAGGACCGCAGCGGACATTCGTTGTGGCCCATGCCACCCCGCGTGGCGATCATTGCCTGCGAAGGTGCTGTCGACTACCGCAGCCGGGAGATCTTCGGACTGGTCACTGCATGCATGAACTCTGGCGCCGAGTTGGTGACAACCACCCGATGGGCTCTTCCGTCGGACACCGTGATGAATGACGCTGCTCGCGAAACGTCTGTTCCCGGTCCGACCACCCGCCTGGCACTTGCAGTCGACGAAGCACACCGCGCTGCCGATCCGGTCGAAACACTGAACCGGTGGCAGTGCCGCCAACTCGCGCGGTGGAGGGACACGAGCGATTTACAGTATTCACCACTGATCTGGGCGGCGGTCACCGACCACTGGTGCGAACCGCTCGATGAGGACGCGGAAGTCCACGCGCAATGACCAACGATTGTCCGTCCACGACACCCGAACTCCCACCGACAGTCGGCGATCCAGCCGTTCACGGCACGGAACTCGAACGCCTGCTTATCCTGCGGCAAAAACTCGGATCCGTCGGCCATGTGGAGAAAGCCGCGCTCTGCGATTGTGAAATAGCATGGCTTTATGTTGGGTTGCACGACTACCCGCGAGCCGACCGGCACTTCGAACGAGCCACAGACGGTTTCCGCGAAGCCGGACTTCACCACCACCAGGCCAACGTGCAATGGAGCAGAGCCCGCAGGATGCTCGCGGAAGCGTCGGAAGACGATGCGCGCCGAGACGAACTGATCGCTAGCGCCATCGACATCGCGACCGCATCCTGGATCGCCTGCGAGCACGAACGATTCCAGTTCGATGACTCCGCGCGCCGGCGTCGCTGGGCGCTCATCGCCGACCGCAGACTCGCTGCGACGCTGTCGCTGGCCTACGAACACGGCTCTGCTGCACTCGTGGCCGAACTCATCGACAGTGGCCTCAATGCGGGCACACACTCGGTGGATGCCGACTTCGGCGAAGAAGACGCGGGCGCGGACCCCGGAGGAGAGAAGCTCTCGTTCTGGTCGACAGAATTGTGGGTCGACGTTTCCTCAGACAGCCGATCCGTCGTGACCACCGATGACGCGGCGGGCTCGCAGAGTTCGTCGCACCGATCTGAGGCCGCGGCACGCCTGCTCGACAACCGCGAGCTCGCGATGGAGCCACCAGCGGAGCTGCGCTATCCGATCAACAGCGGCACTCACCGGGTCGTGCTGGGTGCTCAGCGGGAGATGGCGGCCGCTCTCGATCCCGACCTGCGCGTGATCTTCACCTCGGTTCCCACGGTGGAAGCGTGGTGATCGCGACCGAGACCGCCCGAATGCACGAGTCGGACGCCGCGGCACACCGGAACGGTTGGTGTCGCCTCATGCTCAGGGGTGGGCGGGTTGGCGTCCGCGGCATGGAGGAGATTTGACGGCTCAATGTAGCCGTCGGCGACGAGCGCGAGAAGCAGCCGAACCCGGTTGCCGATCGAGCGCCCAGCATCCGTGTAGCGGTCTGACACTCGGCGATAATGGGTACGCACAGTCGATTCGGCAAGAAAGTGATGCCGCGCCGTTTCGGTGATCGTGGCACCGGTGAGATAGGTCGTGAGGACCTCGAGCTCCCGGGCAGTCACATGCACCCGAGACAGGGCACGTGGTGCTGTCGACGACGCGACCGCCGAGGGCATGAATGCACGCAGTTGATCGACCGTCCTTACGGCACCCGTCGAGCCTGCCCTGACATCAATGACGAGTATCCGGGCGGAACGCAGTTGCACGTCGCGCCGGACCCGCTCGGCGCGGTTCGCCGCACGCACGAGGGCCACCGACGGCGTTGGGCCGGCCGCCGGTAAGCGGGGGGCATCGAGGTCTATCAGGCCTGGCCGACCGCCGAGCTTCTCGACCAGCGCGACAAGAGCGGCGTCAAAGAGATCGTGCTCGGCGATGACCGCGATATGCGGTGCCTCACCCACGGTTGAGATGGCACTGTCCGGGTATTGGTCGATCAACGCGGTCATTCGAATCTCCTATGTGCGCTACGAAGCAATCAATCGGTGACTTCAATTCTTCGGACGCAGACGCCGATGCGGAACAGGACGATTCGCTTGAACTCGACGGCATCGAGTGGCTTCCAAGCTTGCCTGCGTTGCGGCATACCAGATTGCGCATGCCCAGCCAGGCTGGTGTTAACTACTACGCATGGCTAGCGGGATGCGAGTGCTCGTGGCGTCGCCACTGGGCCGGGTGATCTCCACGTCGATGGAACGAGATCTCGACGGCGTCGTGGTCGAGGTGGTCGGCGACAGGGCCGGTCTGGTGCGGAGCGTGACCGGGAAGGTTCGATTCGACGTCGTCATCGCAGATCTGATCTGGAACAACCCCGACGCGGAATGGTCGTTCGACGGCTTGGATGTCATCAACGTGCTCCGCGACGCCGACCGGATGGCCCCGGTCCTGCTCGCCACCCAGGGGCACTCGATGGAGCAGGACCACCTTGACGAGGCGCGGCTACGTGACGAGGTCTCCGGCATCGTCAGAAAGTCCGACGGGTTGGAGGCGATCGTCGCGGCCATCAGAGCCGCTGCGGTCGGCAAGCGGACCGATGACGCCGGGCCTGCGCCACGCGCGGTTCCGCTGTACAAGGAGTTCGTCGGGCAGCGCGGCACCACCGCGGGCCGCCTGGCCGGCGCCATCGCGTCGGGGTGCACGTCGGACAATGCTTCGCTGGCGAAAGCGGCCAGTGTGTCACCCAACACGGCGAACAAGGTCACCAGTCACTACCTGGGCCCGATTATGACGCGACGCGGCGAGCACGACACCCGCCTGCAGCTGACCCAGGCGTCTGTTTACCGGTGGTGCGGCCTGCACGCGCGCTATCTGGTCAGTTGGTGTCGCCGGCATGGCCACGAAGATGTCCTGAAACCCGTCTGACACACCGAATCGCTGCCCACGACAAGGTCACCCGAGGTCGCTGACCCGGACGTGGTGCCGTCCGGACGGTAGATCTGCTCCGCAGACGACCTTGCGTGCCGCGAGCGCGCCGACGACCCCCGCTAGGGTCGCGGCGGTGCCCAACTGCGGCCATGACGGGATGGTCTTGCCGACTTCGCCCAGCGCCACCTTCAGGCGGTCGGCGACGTCGTCGCCCACGATGGTGCCGGCGATCTCGACGCGGCGCTCCGGCTTGCGCAATTCGTCGTCAGTAAGCGTCTCGACATCGCCGGCCCGACCGTGAAACAGTGGCCGGTCAGGTTCGAGGTCGAACCGTTCAATATCGAGGATCACGTCGTCACCGTTGTCAGTCACCATGATGACCGGCACGTGGGCGGCCCGGGCGTGGTGCCGGATGCGTACCTTCATCGCGAGATCGTCCATCTCCTCGACGAGCACGCGGGCGCGTGGAGTGGCGCCGCCGCCGATGAAGCGATCTGCCATGTCGGGGTGAAACCCTCCGGGGAACGTCTCCACCTCGGCGTACGGGTCGGCCTCGAGAACGCGTCGGTATGCCAACGTCGTCTTGGGAACGCCGAGGTCGCACACAGATCCCACGAGCCTGTTGAGGTTCGACGGACCCAGCGTGTCCGGGTCGGCGATACGCAGGCGTCGGGCGCCGGTGAGCGCACACACCGAGAGCACCGAACCGCCGACGCTGAGTCCGGCGATCGCGATGAGCCCTGATGTCCAGGAGCGCTGCTCGTCGTCGGTGATCAGGAATCGGTTACGCGCGGTGCGCAAACGGTGGAAGACGGATGCTTCGGGAAGTCGGACAATGGTCCTGCGCCACGGATAGGCGATGTAGCGGGTAGTGCGATCCAAGTCCGCGGGATCGTAGTCGGTGGGCGTCGTGCTGTACTGGTCGAGCTTGTGTAGGTCCTCGAGCGCCGATTCCCAGCCATCGACCAACGCATAGCCGTCGGCATCGCGGAGGTGACGGATGCGGTCGGCATCGTCGTGTGGGTGCAGGATTTCAACAAGACCGGTCATCGACGTTTTCCTGTGTGTTGTTGTTTCGCCTTGCGTTCGAACTCCGGACGACTGCGATAGCTATGCAGGCTCACGACGGGATGTGCCGGTTCTTTTTTGCTGTCGCAGAGGGTTCGGTACTCCCCGTTGCTGTGTCGCAACTCCTCGTAGGCGATCTGGGCCAGCGTCTCGCGCAGCGACTCGGTTTCGGCAACGCCATTCTTGAGCTCGAACATAATCCGAAGGGTCATCGAGAGGTCGGCGTTCTCTGGGTGCGGCATGTGGAAGTAGCCGCTCAACGCATCGGCGACACGTGGATCTTCCACCACGGGTTGGACATTGTGGAAGAAAATGTTGACCGCGTAGAAGGTCACCGCCACATCCGGGCGACCATACAACGCCAAGAAGTGGTTGTCGGTGACCCGCTGCGCCAACTCGTCGTGACCGTACGCTTCGAGCACATCCCTCATTGTCGAGCCGTCGTAGAGTTCGCCCTCATCCTTGATCCGGTAACGCACGAGCGGCAGCGTGGTGTCGAGGGTGAACAGCAGGCAACCGTCCTCATCGGTCTCGACATATCGGGCTACCGGGTCATACTCGACGAAGGTCGGCAGGTGCGTCACGTCCTCATCGAACAGTGCCCCACGAAGATTCGGATCATGCTCCGCGGCACGGCGGATGGCGATCGACAGCGCGGTTTCGAATCCCATCAGCCCGGCATCTGCGGTCCCATAGATGAGCACGATACTCGCGGGGTCGTTCGGCTTCCCGATGCGCTTGAGCAGGTGGTCCCGCCAGGTCTCGGTGATCAGTTCACCAGCCAGCAGCAGCTTGATGTCCTGGCTCAGGGCTGCCGGTGCATCGGCGGCCAGTCGGTCAAGGACGTCCTTGACGTGGGGTGGGTAGCCGGTGATGACGACCTGCTCGTAGTTGGGTGCCAATTCGGTGAGAGCTCGGACCGCATCGTCGATCTCGATGCCAGGCGAGATGACGCTGACCGGAATCTCGAGGTCGTTGGCACCGTTGAGCGCCATCAGGGTGTAACTACCGGCAATCCACGTTCCCATCGCGAAGGTGTTGACAGCCAACGTGGTGCGCTCATGTGCATGGAATGTGTCCCGCAGGATCTGCTCGTGGAAGCGAATGCTGTCGTAAAGAGACTTTCGGCTGCGCGGAAAGTACGTCGGCATTCCCGATGAGCCGGAGCTGGCCGACCAGTTCACGACCCTGCCGAGATCGGCGTCCCACACGAGTTCGGGTTGGTCGTAGGCCTTGAGGTAGCCGGCCTTGGTCATCGGCGGCAGGGCGTGAAAGCTTGCCTCGTCGATCGCATCCGAATCCACCCCGTTGGCGGTCAGCAGCTTGTTGTACGCCGGCACTCGCTTCGCTGCTCGGCGTGCAAGTTCGACGGCGGTGTCGATGCCGACTGTCGGCTGTTGGGGGTGCTGCGTCGTCGCCTCTGAGTGAGAGGTCTGTTCTTCAGCCTTTTCTTCCTCTGATCCGCTCATCAGCCTCCTGTTCCCTTGTTCGCAAACTGCAACAGGAGTGTGACAGTACTGGAGACCGACCTTTCCTGTTGTCGCCTGAAGCGATGAAAGGGTGTTCGACATTTTTCACGTAGACCGTAGTGACCACGTCGCTAGACAATCCGGCCTCAGGCCGCGAATCGAGCAGTACCTCGACGACCCGGAGAGTGAGGTTCGCAAACAGGCGAAGGCAACGATGAAGAAGCTGCCACAGTCGGGAATGAATCCACCGCATCCGCTCGTTGCGCCGAATGGTCAACCCATCGTCGAACAATGAGGTGTAGCCGTGCAGATCGGGATCATCGGTGCAGGATTCATCGGCGGGACGCTGACGCGTCGTCTCACAGCCCTGGGCCACCAGGTGCGGGTCGCGAACTCGCGGCATCCGGACACGCTGGCCGAGCTGGCCGCCGAAACCGGCGCCACCGCGGTGTGGGCCGGCGACGCGGCGCTGGGCGCGGACTTGGTGATTGTCAGCATCCCGCAGAAGAACACCCCCGACCTCGCGCCGGGAATTCTCGACGCCCGTAAGGAAAGTGCGCCGGTCATCGAGACCAACAACTATTACCCGCAGCAACGCGACGGCAAGATCGAGGCGATCGAGAACGGCACACCCGAAAGCGTCTGGGTGTCCGAACTGCTCGGCGTACCGGTGTACAAGGTCTTCAACGGCATCTACTGGAAGCACCTGCTCAACAAGGGTGCGCCTGCGGGAACAGCAGGGCGGATCGCACTACCGATCGCCGGCGACGACCCGGCCGGCAAGGACATCGTGTCCCGGATCGTCGACGAACTCGGCTTCGACCCCGTCGACGCCGGACCACTCGCCGAGTCCTGGCGCCAGCAGCCGGGAACACCGGTGTACGGCAAGGATTTTGACGTCGAGAAAACGCTGAAGGCGCTGGCCGAGGCATCGCCGGAGCGTTCCGTGGAGTGGCGGGCCTGACAGCGCAACGGGCCCGACTCGATGAGTCGGGCCCGCCGCGATCGGTGATGCCTAGCCGGTAGCGGCTGCGGCCAAATTGCCGAGGGTGTCCTCGAGCTGATCCTCGGTGACCAGCGGAAACTTCACTTTCTCGAGGAGGTCTTTGTCGGTGACTTTTGACCAGTCGTAGGTGTGGCGCACCAGAGTGGTACTCGGCCCCTGCGATTCCAGCTCCCAGAGCCATTCCCACCCGGGCGGCTCGGTGCCCGCCGGTGCGGTCTGCCAGGCGAGTAGCTTGTCTTTGGCGTATCCGGTGACGTGGTTGTCGGTCTGATAGTCGCCGCCCATGTGAGGGCCGTTCATGTTCATGGTGAACACCTCTCCCACCTGCTGGATGCGATCGGCGTGGTCGACGCTGCGCACAAACCCAGATCCGTCCAGGTCAGGGTGACGTTCGGGATTACTCAGCACGTCGAACACGGCGTCGACGGGGAGATCGATGACTCGTTCGACAGTGACGCTCGTTTGTTCACTCATACCTCCACCGTGCCTAAAGAATCGCAGTTCGGCAACGACACGTGACCGGAGCTCTGCGCTGGCCACTCGACGTATCGGCCCACGCGGCGCCAGCGAATGGCACTAACACGTGCTCAGCACTCTGTGTCACTGCAATCCGGGGCGGCGTTGGAGCGGGAGCAGCGCAGCGAGTTCGCCGCGCGTTGTGGTCCCGGTCTTCGACATCGCCCGATACACGTGGCTTTCGACGGTGCGCACCGACAGGAACAGCCGCTCGGCGACCTCCCTGTTGGAGAACCCCGCACCGATCAGCATCACGATTTCGCGCTCACGGTCGGTCAGCGGCAGATCCTCCGACGCCTGACGCGCCGCCGGCGTGCACGCACCTCCGCACTGCTCGGCCAGGCCGTCTGCGCGGGTCGATGCGGCCAGCGCCGATCCCCTCTTGCCGTCTCGACGAAACACGAGTGCGGCGTGCGCAGCCGCATCAAGGGCGGCGACGAGGTCACCCATCTCCCCGAATTGCGCTGACACCGACAGCAGGTCCGTGCCTTTGGCGTCGCGCAGGGCCGCGGCGAACCGGGCCGCCACCCCCACCCGCGGACCCTCCACCACCGATTCCAGCGCACGCAATCTCGATGCGCTTGCCGTATCCCCAAATTGAGCGGCGGTCTGCCGGCACAGCACTTCGTCGGCGAACCGTCCTGCCGCTCTGGCACGGTCGGCCGCCGACCGCACGATGGTGATCGCCTCGCTGACCGCGCCCTGACCGGCCGCCACCCACGCGCGTGCGATGGCCTGCTCGTGGTCCAGCGAGCGAAAAGCTCTGCGCACCTTCTGATGCGCGGCGAGCGCGGCCGCCGCCTCGGGCGTCTGTCCGCGGAGGGCGAGTGCGGTGATGTGCGCAATCCGATACCGGTATCCCCACCCCTGCGCATGCGCCACCGACAGACCGTCAGCCGCGGTCTGCAGCAACGAGCACGCCAGGTCGAGGCGGCCGGCGCCCAGTGCCGCCCGACCCGCCACCGCGGTACCGAGGAGTTGTGCCGCGCCGGGCAGATCGGCGGCCTGGTCGCGCACCCGCTCGGCGACGTCGAGCGCACGCCGGATCTCCCCGGCCAACAGCAGCGCGCTGACCTCCGCGTCGGCGATGTTGAACTTCATCTGCGGGGCGTCGAGAGCCCGGGTCGCGGCGGCACGGCCGGCGTCGGCCACCGACACCGCCTCGGCGGTGCGGCCGGCGTCGGCGGCGATCTGCGTCAGCACCCACGACACTTCCGTCCCGGCAACCGGAAGATCCTCCGGTACCAGGTTCTTCGCAGCGGCCACCGCTTCCTGCGGCCGATCGGTCGCGAACCAGTACACCGTGCGGAAGGCGTCGATGTAGTCGCGTGCGTCGGTGGCGACGGTGCCCGCCGCATCGTCGATGAGTTCTTTCGCCCGCTGCGGGGCCGACAGCGCCCACAACATGTTGCTCGACCGCAGGAACGCACACCGGGCGCGGTCCCGATCACAGAGGTCGACGGTGCTCATCGCGGCCAACACGTCCTCGGCGTCCTGCCCGCGGCCCAACCACGACAACGCATGTCCGCGCACCAGATTCGATTCCGCTCCCATGCCGGGGCGGTCGGCGGCCTGCGCGAGCCGATCCGCCAGCGACAGATCGGCGAGCCACACCGCGCCATAGGCGGCCCGCAGCAGCAGATCGGCGTCGGCCGGTAGATCCGAATCGAGACCCAACGCGGCCCGTCGCACCACCACGCGCAGGTCATCACGGTCGCCCGACGCGGCGAGTTCTGAGGCCACGAGTCCCCGCAGCCGCCGCAGCCGCGTGCGGGCCGCGCGGTCGCGGCGCACCTGCCCGTAGAGCGGATGCGCCACACGCACCCCGATTCCGGTGCCCGCCGGCTCGAGCATGATCAGACCGCGCGTCTCGGCCTCCTCGACGGCGGCGGCGTCGGTGATGCGGGTCAAGGCGCCCAGCTCGATCGGTTCGCCGACGGCGACCACGTCGACCACATCGCCGACCGGCTCAGGCAGTGTCCCGATCCGCGATTCGATCAGGCCCACCAGGCTCGGCGGCACACTCGGCTCGCCGGTCCACCGCCAGAACCCGTCACGCCGCACCATCGCCCCGGTGGCGACCTCATGCTCGACGATGTTGCGCAGGTACAGCACGTTGCCGCCGGTCAGCTGCAACAACCGTCGGGTGACGTCGGCATCCACCGGCCCGGTCAGGGCGGCCGACAGCAGCTCGCGGGTGTCGTCGCAGGTGAGGGTCGCGAGGTCGAGCCGGTCACAGTGCCCGGCCGTCCATGCCTCCTGAATCGCGGCAGGAATCGGCGTGTCGTCGCGGGCGGTGAGCACCACCCTCACCCTTCCGCGCGCAACGATCTGGTGCACCACGAACGCCGACAGGTCATCGAGCAGGTGGACGTCGTCGACACCGATCACCACGGGCCCGGTCCCCGACGCCCTCGCAGTCAGCGCCTCGATCACCCCTCGGATCAGCGCGACGGTCTCGACGGTGCCCGACGGCACCCACGTACTGAACGCACCGAGCGGAATGTCGCGGGCCGCCGAGGTCCCCGCCACCCAGCGCGTCTCGCCGCCGTTCGCGGACACCGCCGACAACGCCTCCCGGGCGATCCGGCTCTTGCCCACCCCCTCCGGTCCGCACAGGAGGATGCCACCATCGGCCGGAGCCGACAGCGCGGCTTCGACGATTCGCATCTCCTTCGTGCGGCCGACCAGCGGCCACGACAAGCGCACAGGATAAGGGTAAGGGAGTCACGGCGCTTCCCGATCGCTTCGGGCGAGATCGCTCACGCCGGACCGTCGGCCACCTGAATGATCACCGAATCGCGCACCCTGTCATCGTGGGCGGCTAGCGTCACCTCGTGCCGACCCGGGCTGGGCACCTCCACTCGTATCTGCCGTCCTCGCCCGACTGGCTCACCGTCAATCTGCCACTGCAGTTCGGCACCGTCGAGTGGAACGCCCGCATTGTCGGTGATGGTGCCGTTCAGCAGGATTCGACCGTTCGGATAGTAGATGTCTGCACGCGGATCGATGATCACGACGGTCGGTGGCAGCTCCGGCACGTCCACCGAGACCGGTTCGGACACGGTCGAATAGAAGCCGTCGTGCGCCAGTAACCGGACACGGATGGGTCCGGCGGCCAACCCGGTCAGCGGCACAGTGGCATGGTCATCCCTGAGTCCGATCGACAGGCCTTGCCACGTGTCGTCGTCGCCGCAAGCCCACTGTGCCCACACCTTGACATCATCGGATCTGGCCTCCAGGGTCCAGTCCAACGCCAGGTGCGACTCGTCGGTGTGAGCGCGCAGCCCGGAAACGCGAGGCGGCGCATCGGTGGCCTGACGTTCCCACAGCACCTCGTCGCCATCGACGAGTCGGATGGCCGTGCCGTCCGTGACATCGGGCAGGAACACCGTGAACCAATACGGCGGCTCCGCCGAATCGCTGTCGTCGCCACACCCGCAGTCCGCGAATGCGACTCGTCGCATCACCGGCGCGGACGACGCGATTCCGTCACCGTCGACCAAATGCATACGCAATCCGGTGTCGCGTCCACGAGCGGCGCCTTCCACCTCCAGTCGGGTCACCGACACCACCGAAACCGCTCCGTCCACGGTCCTTTCACCGAGCACAGCGACGACCCGGGTCAGCTGCCGACGAAACTCGGGTTGCTCCCACGGAGGTACCGGCCACAAGCCCCACTTCTCGTCCCAGGCCCGGGGGATCGGTCCGATGTCGAGTTGGAACGCCGGTATCCGGGGGGGGAGTCAGCCGAGAATGCTCGATGAGTTTCGCGTGGTGGTACAACGATATCCACGACGGGCCGCAGTAGGACATGTAGTCGCGCGTAGTCTGTGGATCTTTGACCTGTCCGTACCGGATGTCGAGACCGAACTCGCCGATCGATGCCGACGACATGCCGTAGGTCGGATAGGCCTTATCCGGGTCCTTCGGGTCGCCGCAGGGAGCGTGCGCGAGATCGCAGGCGTGACCGGCCTCGTGAATGAAAGTCCGTTCCTCCAAGACTCTTCCGCTGCCCAGTCCGGGGACTCCCTTACCCAGTACT
Organism: Gordonia aquimaris; assembly: GCF_026262595.1. Lineage (NCBI taxonomy): Bacteria > Bacillati > Actinomycetota > Actinomycetes > Mycobacteriales > Gordoniaceae > Gordonia > Gordonia aquimaris. The sequence goes on from NZ_JAPKFM010000034.1 coordinate 46,985, forward strand.
CCCTTGTGGTCTGCGGTGCCGCCCGCCGGTGTCAGCTGAGGCAGAAATCCGTAGTAGATGACATCGGAGCGGTTGCCGTCCAACAACCGTATTTCGTCCAGCGCGGTAAGCAGGAGATTCCAGTTCTTCTCGGTGTCGGCCGGCCCGTCGAGCGGCAGATTCCACGAGAGTGTGGCGGCCCTGACGAACGACCCGGTAGCCCGCACAGGCATGGCGGCCAACGCCATCGAGGCAGTACTTTCCACGTCTGCCATGGTCGGTGCCGGCAGGGTGAGGTTGGCCGGTTGCGGCGCGCCGGCGGGAACGACAGCGGTCGACGGACCGTCGTAGTCGATCAGAATCGCGCGCACACGCAGCGTCTGCACGAGATCTGCCCGGACGATCAAAGAACGCTGGGGATTGCCGTGCCCATTGATCTGAACGGTCAGCTTCATCACGCCATAGAACTGGTCGGCCGGGATCATGAAATTGACTGTGGCCATACCGTTGGCCCGCTCGGTGCGGTAGTCGGCCTCTTTGTGTGCGGTCACCATGAACGGCCAGTCATAGTAGTTGTCACCGATGAACTCGAATA
>NZ_JAPKFM010000035.1:0-46403 GCF_026262595.1 Gordonia aquimaris
GTACCCTGTCGAGCACGGGAGCTGACGGTCGCGCGGATAAGTGACGATGTCGGCGTAGTAGCGCCCGTGGGCTGCGGTGGCAGCGCTGCCCTTCGTTTAGGGGCCCAGAAGGATTCCCACGGTGCAGTGCCATGCCACACATTCTCATGCCGCGTGGCTTCCGCGATCGCCGCATGCCCGGTCGTGCCGCGTTCCTGAGCGGCCTTGAGCGCCGCGGTGTCACGGCGGGTGACCTCGGTACCGAACACCACCCGCGCCTCATCGAGACTCTGTCCCAACACCATCGCCGACTCACGCGTCATCGCCGCACCACCACCGCCGGCGGTGAACACCTCCCGCGTCGAGGCCGCCACCCATGCGGGTTGGTGTGCTCGTTGGCCTTGCCCGGACCGGCCAGATACATCACCAGACCGTTCATCCGCGCACCCGACGAGATCGCCGGCATCTACACGCCATCCCACTCGTCGACATCCGCACGCGACACTGTGTGCTCAGCGCCGGTGACGTTGTCGGTGTCGGCGGCACCGTAGGGCAGCTCGCTTCCGCGAGGCGGGTGCGTTTGGGCGTGCGCGCGCCTGCGGGCGGGGTCGGCGAGTCCAAGCGCACGCGTGGCCCATGTCGTCCGCCTGTGGCGGTCAGCGAGTGACGACGAAACGTCGGCTGGGGACAAGAGCAGGCAGAACTGGGGAACATTTAGGGCGACCGGGCACATCAGACACGTGACAGCTCGACCACATCGACCAGGAAGGCCCCACCATGCTCCCCAACGATCACGGCACCTCCAGCACCCCCGGCACCGCCACCGAGGGCGGCGTGCGCCACACCACCGACGCGCAGGGCAACGACGTCGCGGTCCACTACGACGCGGCGGGCAATGTCTCCCTCGTGGAGGTCGACACCGACGGCGACGGGCGCTACGACACCGCTGCGGTGTCCACCGCCGACGGCACAACCCTGGTCGGCCACGACGACGACGGCGACGGCCGCATCGACACGATCGCGCACGTCGACCGCGACGGCGATCTCACCCGCGTCGACACCGTGGAGAACGGCCAGATCGTGGCCTCGACCCTCGACCAGGACGGAAACGGCGCACCGGACACCGTCATCGAGGACACCGACCGCGACGGTGTCGCCGACCGCATCTCCTACGACCGGGACGGTGACGGTCGCATCGACTACATCGCTGCCGACACGGACGGCGACGGACAGCTCGACACCTACGTCGCCGACAACGACGGTGACGGCCAGGCCGATTCCTACTCCGGTGGTGGCGATTCCTACGGCAGCGACTCGTACGGCAGCGACCCCTACGGCCAGGACCAGGTCCCGCACTCCGAGGACGGCAGCGGCTACGGCGCCGACGACACGGTGCTCTGACCTCCACTCATCGCACCCCTCATCGCATCGCCCCCGCCCAGCCCACCCCGGCGGTCGGGGGCGTTGTCGTCTGCTCGCCACTCACCGACGACCCCACTCACCGACGACGCTGCAGCTGCAACCGCGACATCGTGTACGTCACCAGCACAGTCGCCACCAAAAGCATTGCGCTGCAGGCGAGTACCACGTTCGACCCAGTGGCATTCCAGATGGCGGCGCCTCGGGTCTGCGGGGCCAGTGGTGAGTTCGTGTTCACCTCGACCGCACCGGCCGCGGCCGCGTATCCCCAGTAGGACGGGAACAGCCAGGGCAGCTGGGCCAACACCGGTGTGCTGATCCGGAACAGCCCGCCGCAGAACACCAGCTGCGCGATGATCAACACCACCAGCGGCGGCATCGCCTGTTCGGTGGAGCGCACCGTGACCGACACGGCCAGACCGACGACGGTGCTGACGCAGGCGAGTGCACTGACCGCGCACACGAGTTCCAGCGGAGCGGTACCGAACACACCGCCGGCGGGAATCCCTTTGCCCAGGAAGGTGATCGTGATCATGACCATGCACTGGGTCACCGCCACGCTGCAGAACACGACGATCTTCGCCGCAAGGTAGGCACCGGGACGCAACCCGACGGCCCGCTCTCGTTCGAAGACGTCGCGCTCACCGATGAGATCGCGGATGGTGAGCGCCGTGCCCATGAAGGTCGCGCCGACCACCAGGATCACCAGGATCTGCAGGGCTTCGCCGGCGGTCTCGGGATTCTGGTTGACCGCGAATCCCCGCGAGCCCGGGATCACCAGCGTCAGCAGGCCGAGGACCAGCGGTAGTGCCGCGAGGAACGCCAGATAGCCGGGGTCGGCGACGAGGAGTCGGAATTGTCGGCGGATGACGGTGTCACACTGCCGGAACGCCGACGCCTGTGGCGTACCGATCAGCGGCCCGGTGGGCCGTCGAACCGGGATGGCGGGCGCTCGCCGGGAGCGGTCGAGGTGGGCCCGATGGGCGAGCACCGGGTGCGCAGTCACGAAGGCGAAGACCTCGGCCCAGTCGGCGCTGCCCATCGCGGCCGGGATGTGGTCGGGGCGGCCGACGAAGGCGGTGCGGCCACCGGGCGCCAGCAGAAGCACTTGATCGCACATCGCGAGATGTGCCAGCGAGTGCGTGACGACCAGAACCACGCGCCCGGCGTCGGCGAGGCGACGCAGCGCGGCCATCACCTGGCGGTCGAGTGCCGGATCGAGACCCGAGGTCGGTTCGTCGAGGATCAGCAGGCTGGGCCCGGTCAGCAACTCCATCGCCATCGAGGCACGTTTGCGCTGGCCGCCGGACAGTCGGTCAATGCGGGTGTCGAGGTGATCGGACAGCTGCAGTTCGGCGAGAACCCCGGCGACGACACGGTCGCGATCGGCGGAGGTCAGATCCGGCGGCAGCCGCAGTTCGGCGGCGTAGCCGAGCGCCTCGCGCACGGTGAGCCGCCGGTGCAGCACATCGTTCTGCGGCACCATCCCAATCCGGGTGTGCATCGCGTCGTACTCGCCGTGCACGTCGCGGCCCTCGAAGGTCACCACGCCGGCCGACGGGGTGCTCAGGCCGGCGACCACCCGGGCCACCGTCGACTTCCCCGCCCCGGATGGTCCGATCACCGCCGTCAATGTGCCGGGGCGGGCGGTGAATTCGACGTCACGCAGCAACGTGGTGCCACTATCGAGGGTGAGTCCGACGCCACGCACGTGCAGGCCGTCGGAGGCTCCTGCGGGTGCGCCATCACGGGCGAGGACATCGCCGTTCACCACGAGGTCGGTGTTGCCGATCGTGATCACCGATCCGTCGAGAAGCGCGGCCCGGTCGACTCGGTGACCGTCGACATAGGTGCCGTTGCTACTGGCGAGGTCTTCGATCATCAACTCTCCGTTGACCTGTCGGACGACCCGGGCGTGATGACGGGATGCCGGCATGTCCTCGACCACCACATCGTTGTCCGGGGTGCGCCCGATCGTGGTGATGCCGCGCACCGTGATCCCGCGCTCGGACCACCGGTCGGGTTGATCGACGACCAGGTCGATCACCAGCGACGGACCGTCGTCGGGGTCGGAGAGACGCACCACGGTCGGCGCGGCGACCATGACCTCGGTGACCGCGATGCCGGCCACGAAGGCCGGCATCGCGGGATCCTGCGCGGATACCCACCATCGGTTGGTCCGCCACTCGATCTGCACGTGGCGGGCGGCGATCAGCGGGTGATCGACGACGATGTCGTTGCCGACCGCGGACCCGACGCTCACCTGCGGATGCTCGCCGAGCTCGTGGACGGTCGCGCCCACCGTCACGGTGCCGCGGATCATCGTGGTCATCATCTCGGTCACCCGCAGGCCCGGTCAGAACGCGTCGTGCGCGTCGAGAGTGGTGTCGGCGTACGGTTCGTAGGCGGCTGCGGGATCGGTGACTGCAGTATCGGCTTCGGGGACATCGGATTCGGCGACATCGGACTCGGGGACATCGGACTCGGGGGCCGACGGCGCCGTCGACGGGGCGTTCTCGCCGTGCGGCTCACCACCGAGATAGCCGATGCGGTCGGCCTGACCGTCACCATCCGTGTCGGTGATCACGGTGTCGGGGGAGCCGTCGTTGTCGGCGTCGACGACGGTGGTGTCGAAACCGCCGTCGCGGTCGGTGTCGACGAGCTGCACGTCGAAATTGCCGTCGCCGTCCACATCGATCGCCGAGGACACGACCTGACCGTGGTCGAGGCCGTCGATCTGGATCACGTCGCCGTCGGCGGAGAGCTTTGCGATCACATCCGCGGAACCGTCGTCGTCCGAGTCGGATTCGACGATCGTCGTGCCGTCCGGACCGCCGTAGACCAGCGTGTCATAGGTGCCGTTGTGGTCGGTGTCTGCTTCGACGAGCACCACGTTGCCGGTGTCGTCGAGGTAGGAGTTGATCGCGGTGCCGTCGGCGGTGGTGCCGTGCACCACATCGACGTTGCCGTCGCGGTCGATGTCGACGGCGCTATGGGTGGTTCCCTCCGGCGCGGAACTGTCGGTGGTGCTGGTGCTGGTGCTGGTGGTGGGGGTGCTGCTGTTGCTGGTGGCGGTGCTGTCGGACATGGTTCTCACCCTTCGTCGCACCCCGCTCGGCGGGGCCTGTGTGCGTTGTCGGAGATCTGACGACAGCGGAGGGTGACAATGTTCCCGGAGGAGCCGAACGAGACTTTAGTTCATCAGACCCGACCGGGTGAGGAAGGTCTTCGCGTCATCGACGCTTGCCACGCCGAACACGTCCACCAGCAACCCCGTCGAGGTGTTGGCATAGTCGATCTTGTAGCTCGACTCCGCACTCGAGCGCGGTGCGATATCCGCGGCGGACACACGATCGGAATCCTCCACCAGCTCACCCTTGCCGTCGGAGTAGATGCCGTTGCGGATGTTGACGATGGTGCTGTCGGCCTCGTTGTCGTCCACGTGGAACGAGATGAAGTAGGTCAGCGACTCGGGTTGGCCGAGTTCGGCCAACGTGCTGTCCTCGGCGATGTCGCACAGCATCTTGACGGCGTCGTTGCTGTTGAAGCCGGTCTTGCGGCAGTTGGCGACTGACGCCTGCAGCGGCCCGGGCAGCGCGGCCATCAGGGCGGTCTCGTCGGTCAGGATTCGGCCACCGTCTTTGCCGGTTTCGCCGGCGGCGCTCACCTGCCCCGTGTCTCCTGACGCGTCGGCCGTCCCGGAGGCCGACGGGACGTCGGGATTCGGGTTGTCGTCGTCGGAAGAGTTCACCAGAGCGGCAGCGCCGGCACCGATTCCCACCACGGCGATCACCCCGACGGCGATCGCGGCGATCCGTCCCCACCGTCGACCACCCGACGACGAGGAGGTCGGTGCCACCGACTTCGCGGCGTTCAGACCGGGGCCCGAACCGGGGGGAGCCGGCATCCGATCGGACGCTGACGGCACGCCGGCCGGCCGGTCGTTGGTACGCGGGGCGCCCTCGACGATGGCGGTCACCAATGCACCCTGGGCGACCACGGTTTTCGGATCGTCGAGCGTGGCGACGGGACCGAGTTCGGTGAGCCGCTGCTGAATCATCGGGATGCGCGACGACCCGCCGGTGAGATACAGCGCCGACAGCTGATCTGCGTGAGTGATTCCCGCGTCACCGAGCGCCGCACGCGTCAGCTGCATCGCCTGCCCCACGGCCGGAGCGATGAGCTCGTCGAATTCGTCGCGGGTGATCTGCAGGGTGTTGCGGCCGGTGGGGGTGGGCACGGTGATGGTGGCCGACGGCGCCTCCGACAACAACTCCTTGGCGTGCCGAATCGAATCCTGCAGGCTCTGCATCACATCCACGGACGCCTGCCGACGCAGCCACGTCACGAGGTCCGGATCACGGTCGGCCAGGCGTTCCTCGACCCACCGTTGCACGAGGGCGTCGAGGTTCTTGCCGCCGAGCCCGTTGTCGCCGCGGGCCGCGATCACCTCGAAGGAGTTGGGCGCGGTCACCGTCAACACCGCGATATCCAGTGTGCCGCCACCGAAGTCGAAGACCGCGATCCGCGCTCCCGGTTGCATCGCGTGCGATCGCGAGTAGTGCGCCGCGGCGGCACGGGGTTCGGAGACGGTGACGATCCGCGCCGGGTGGATCCCGACCGTGGCCGCCGCGTCCACCAGCACGCGTATCTGCTGCTGCGCCCAGGCTTCCGGATGGGTGAGCACCACCTGCGCGGGCGGCGTCCCGGCGTGCGCGGCCATTCCACGCGCGATGATCGTCCGGATCACCGCCGACACGAGGACGTAGGTCGGCATGGTCTGCCCGTTGACGGTGCAGGTCGGGTCAGCACCGATCAAACGTTTCGGAGAGGCCACAAAGCCCGACGGATTCTGTTGTGCGGCATTGATCGCCGCGTCACCGACGGCGATGTTGCCGCCGCTGCCGGCGACGTACACCGCCGACGGCATCAGGTTGCTGGTGTGCGAGAGCGCCAGCGTCTCGATGCCACCGCTGGTCGCCCCGGAGTGCGCGGCGGCGGAGTTGGAAGTGCCGAAGTCGACGGCCAGCGTCCACGCGGCCGCTGTCGGGGGCGCCGGGGTCATCGGTTGCTGGGTCATCGGTCCCGGGTGCATCGGGTGCGGATTCATCGGCGGCGGGGTCATGGGTCTCGGTTCCTCGGATGCGGCGGGCTCAGCCCGGTGGCGGAGTCGGGGTGGTCGGCACAGTAGGGGCGGTGTAGGTGCGGATCAGGGTGACGATGGCGGCATCCTCGGCCGCCGACCCGGTGGCCAACGAGCGTTGCTGGAGCATCCCCAGCCGCCGGGCCGCCTCCGCGGTCACCGCCTGCGGCGGTGCGTCATCAGGCAATCCCACACGTCCCGCCAGGGTGGTCGCGGTGAGCACGGTGCGCAGCTCGTCGGTGATCGACGCCTGCGGATCGGTTCGCAGCATGCGCTGATAGTCCTCCAGGACGGTCACCATCTGCAGCGCCGGCGCTGCGCGCAATTGCGCTGCCAGCGAACGGATCTGCTCGCGCGCCGGGTGAGTGAAGGACAGCTGATCGAGTCGCGCCAGGATGCGGTGCGCGCGATGCAGGATCGCGAAGCGCGTGGTGGACGCGTCCAGGGCCCGCATCAGCCCGCCGATGCCGGATCGATCGGTCAGCCACGCATTCAGCGCCGCCGCACCACCCGCGGCGATCTCGCGCCCGTTGAGCACGCCGTATTCACCGAGCAACCCGAGCAACTGGATGCGCACTTCCAGCGGCAACACCTCGTCGGCGTCGTCGGCGTCGAAGGTGCGGATCAACTCGAGCGTCGGCATCCCGCGCAGCCGGCCGAGCGCTGCGGCATGGTGTTCGGTCAGCATGCCGGTGTGGCTGGTCTGGGCCATCAGCCCGGAGATCGGCACTACTGTGCTGACCGTCGCCGACAGCTGTCGTGCCATCCGCACGGCGTGCTCGGCGGCATGCCCGAGCGGGTCGCGACGGCCCAGCGCGCCCTCGCCGAAGGAGTCGGCCCGCGAGAGCACGCCGAGCATGTTCAGCGGCGTGAACGGCAACTGGGAGAGGAACTCGATCTCGTCGATCCGGGGTGCCGCGTCGAAGAGGAAGACCGCAGCGTCGGCGTCGATCGATGCGCTGCGGGTCTGTTCGAACCCGTCGATGGTGGCGCGTCGGGTGGCGGTGTCGTTGGCCACCGTCAGCGTCGACAGGCCGGGAGTGTCGATGAGAGTCAATCGACGCAGCGCCGCCGACGGCAACCACCGGTCCACGTAGGCGATGTCGGGGGTGGCCAGCGGCAGCGGGACCTGCTGATGCGGACCAACCGTCACCGGATGCCGTCGCCCGTCGACGCCCACAACTTCAGCACGCGACGGCGAACCGTCCTGGTAGACGGTCACGGTGTTGGTGGCCTCCAACGCGGCGGTCTCGGCCACCGGCGCCCCGATCAGTGCGTTGACCAGTGTCGACTTGCCTGCTTTGAGCCGGCCGACGACCACCACCCGCGGCGGTGACCACAGGATGGTGCCGATCGAGTTGGCATGTGCGGCCAGGTCGCCGCCGAACGCGGCGAGCTGATGCAGGCCGCGATCGAGGGTGGCGTGCACCGGATCGGGATGCGTCACGCGCCGACTCCCGCCATCAGTTGTTCGGCCGCGGCGATCCGTTTGTCCACGATCTGCAGGTTCGTGGTCAGCCGGGCGGTGGATTTCTCCCGGGCCGCGGCGTCGGCCGACGCCGCCTTTTGGACCTCGTTGATGGTTTTCTGCAGCTGCTCGATGGTGGTCCGCAGGTGATCGCGGTAGCGGATGATGATCTCCGGGCGCGACTGCGCCACTGCACTTTCCAGCAGCCGGCCGGTGGCCGCCTTGGTGGTGGCGATCGTCTCGCGCAGCCAGGTGAGCAGATTGGTCTTGCCTGCCCGGATGGCCCGGTAGCTCAGATTGACGCCCACCCATACCGTGCCCACCACCACGCCGACGCCCATCAATGCGGACAGACCCAACAAACCGCCGAGTGTCGAGCCACCCACGACACCCATTGTCAGCAGGGTGGGATCGAGCAGTCCGTGGCGCTTGTTGCCGACCTGATGAGACTCGATCCGTTTGTCCTGCATGGACGTGACGATGCGCGCGCTGAGTTCCTCCCAGACACTCGGGTCGTCGGCAAACCGGGGGGCGATGATCTCATCGTGCAGGCGGGCCAGGAAGGTCGACAGTGTCTGTGCCATCGCCTGTTGCAGGTCGGCCTGCATGTCCGCGGTGAACTTCTGCTCGCTGCGCCGCAGCACGGCCATGCCATGGGTGTTGACGTATGTCGTCCACTTGTCGCGGATCTCGTCGAGGCGCCTCTCGAGGTCGTCGATGGCCGACTGTCGCAGCAATGTCAGGTCCCGCGCCAGGTACTGCTCCCACTGCCGCGACTGCTCCTGCAGTTCGGCAAGGCGGTTCAGGTCGGCGGTCAGGTCGGGCAACGCATCCGCGCCCGCCGCCACTGCATCGAGTTCGCGGCGCACCCTGCTCCGGACCGACCGCAGTCCTTCCAGGCAGGTGCGCACTGCATCGAGGTGTGGGAGTTCGGCGGCGGTATCGAGCCGTCGGACGATCTCGGTGCGCAGCGTGGTGATCCCGCTGTCCCCTTCGAGGCGGTCTCGGACGGTGGGGTCGTCGATGTCGGCAGCGATCACCGCGAGCAGGCTCGACACCCCCAGCACGGTCACCGGCCGTCCCAGCTCGGTGGCCAGGATCTGTTCGTTCTCGGCGACGATCTCGCGCCAGCGACGCAGGTTCTTGTCGGTCTTGGTGACCACCACGATCACCGAGTCCACGGTGGCCGTCGCTTCCCGGACGAATGCCATCTCCGGGGCGGTCAGCGGCGACGACGCATCACACACCAACACCAGCACGCACGCCTGTTCGGCCGACTGGGCGGCCAGCCGCGCCAACCTCGGGTCGAGCCCCCCGACCCCCGGGGTGTCGACGAGGGTCACGTCGGCCATCCGGGCATCCCGCACCGCCAGTGCGGCGGCGGTCGGCAGCTCGTCGACGCGTGGGTCACACACATGCGTCCCCGTGGTGGTCACCCACTGCGGCAACTCCGCGACATCGATCCGCCGCGACCCGGTCGGGAAGAACAACTCGGCCACACGCGCCTGTTCGAGGCCGGCTTCGGGGGTGACGCCGACCGCCACCGAGGACGTCACATCGACCCCGACCGGACAGAGATCTCGTTGTCCGACAAGTGCGTTGACGAGCGAACTCTTGCCGCGCTGCACCTCGCCCACCACCACCACGGTGCGCGTCTGCACACCGCGATCGAGCTTGGCCAACGCGACGTCGGCGAGCCCATCGAGCTGATAGGCGCGCAGCACTTTGACCGCACCGTCGACCACCGCGGACACCTCCGCAGGGGCGGTTCCGGAGGCCACTGCCTGCGGCGTGGACTCACCCATCGATGGCTTCCCCCGGTCATGTTCGGTCACGGAAAACAGCAGAGCACGGATATCAGCTGCCTGCCGGGGCCGTAGTCTACCGAGATGAATTCTGCGCTGGTCATTCCTTCGGTGCACTAATCTGCATCCGAAGCTCGGGGGAACATTCGTCGGTCGCCACCGCATCGAACCCACGACACAGTTGTGAGCCCGCCGCTACAGGTCGGGATGCTGCGAGAGGGGAACGACAAGATGATGTGCGCACCGACGCCAGGTGGACGAGCGAGAGCAGGACGGTGGCTGGCGGCCTCCGGCGCGCTGGCCGCCGCGCTGATCGCGGTCGCCGGCTGCACCACCGACGGGACGCCGAGGAGCACACAGGCCGCGGCGGTGTCGTCGGCCGCCGAGCCCTCGGTGGATCTCGCCGCCCTGGACACCGGGGCCTACCCGACCGCGCCGCGGCCGGAGTTCGGGAAGGCGACCACCGACAACATCCTGCAGGTCGAAGGCCAGCGGATGGCGCAGTTCATCGTCGTACCGTTCGAGATCGATGCAGATCTCACGAAGAGCGGGCTGCCCACGATGGTGATCACCGGTAAGTCGAATCTGCGCCTGGTGTTCTCCCCGGAGGTCGCGAACGTGCCCGCCAACGAGAAGATGCTCGGCGGTTATGTCTCGACGGCGGCGACCCCGGACGAGAGTCTGCGCGCCGGTCAGCGGCGCAGCCTCAACAACCTGGTGGTGCGGTATCTGACCGCCGCTGACGCCACCGCCGCGGCACAGCAGATGGCCGACGCGGCCGCGAAATCCGCCGGCACCCGACCCAGCACGCTGCCGGGTCTGCCCGACACCATGGTGGTTCGCGGCACCAGCGGCGGCAACCGGCAGATCATGGCGTTCACGCCACACAAGACCTATGTGCTCTACCAGTGGTACGAAACGACACCGGCGCAGCAGGACCGCCTCGAACCCACGATCGGCAAGGCTTTGGAACTGCAGACACCGCTGATCGATCAGTTCCCCGCCACACCCACCAAGGCCGAGGCGGCCGCGCGTGGCGTCTCCGGCTCCAGCGCGCCACAGATCGACCAGGATCATGTCCTCATCTACGCGTTGCCCTACAGCGACGAGGAACTGAAAGACGCCAAGGCCAACGTGCCCGGCGGCAGCGTGCGGGCGGTCTACGGTCCGCGCGGGATGGCGCACACGAGTACCGATCCGGTCACCGACTACAACGTGCTCACCGAGACGGGGTCCACCGCCAACGCCGTCGAGCGCTCGACCGTGTACCGGGCCGAGACGGCCGAGGGCGGTCAGAAGATCGTCGACGCGTTCCTCGCCTCGAACCGCAATCAGGGCTGGTCCGACATCGACAGCCCGGCGGGCCTGCCGGTGGCGAACTGCCAATCGAAGACACAGTTCTTCTGGTGCATCGTGCGTGACGGTCGCTACGTTGCCTCGGTGTCGTCGAGTAGTGAGCGGGACGTTCACCAGCAGATCTCGGCGCAGTACGTGATCTTGACCAAGGCCGATCAGCAGGCGGAGTGATTCACACGAGTCACACTAGATAACAACTGCATCACGGGTTACTGAGAAGCGGCGCGCGGTGCGGATGTCCGAGGCATCCGACCACCACGATGGCGAACCATGCGCCGAGTTCGTCCCAACGCCCGCCCCAGGCCGTCGTTCGTGCTCGCGACGATCGCCGCTGCGATCGTCGCGAGTCCGTTCGCCATCATCGTGACCGGGTCGGAGCCACGACCCACCGACAACCATCGAGAAGTGCCGCCGACCGCAATCGATCAGATCGGGCTCGGCAATGTGCCGTCAGCGGTGGTCGATCTCGCCGAGTCAGGGCTGTCGGCGGCCGGGCTGAAGCTGCCCGAGATCGATCCGACGGCATTCGGGTTGCGTGACCTGAGCGGCGTGCAGGGCCCGGCAGCGCCGGAGACGCCTGCCGACCCCGAGTCCGAGCCGGTCGAGCCGGCGCCGCAGCAGAATCCCGAACCGTCGGCCGAATCGGAATCCGAGCCGGAGCCGGAGGCGTCACCGGCGCCGCAGGCACCGACGTCGCCCGGTGCGAAGTCGGCCGCGCCGGAGGCACCGCCGGCACCGCCGCGGATGGCCGACGGCCGGGAGGTTGGCGTGGCGGTCAAGCACATCGTCCGCGACGACCCGCTGAAGATGGTCGCGTTCACCTGGGACCGGGCGGTCGATGCGTCGATGATGCTGCGGGCCCGCAACGACGACGGGTCGTGGGGGGACTGGCTCGATCTCGACCCGGTCGACACGGCCTACCCGGTCTCAGCGGAGCACCCGATGGGCACCGAACCGGTGTGGGTGGGTGACGCCAAGGAGGTCCAGGTGGCGGTGTCCGACGACGGGCTCGCGATCCCGGCGGCCGAACCGCAGGGCGGCGGTCTGGTCGAACTCGGCATCGGCACCGCCAGCACCGTCGTCACGGAGCTGCTCGAGACCGTGGTGCCGGCGTTGACGGCGACGCTCATCAGCCCGGAAGGTCTGCTGTCGCTCGGGTCATCGTTGCTGACGCCGCTACTCGGCGGTCCGCAGGTGGTTGCGCGGGCACAGTGGGGCGCCGACGAGTCGATGCGGTGCTCACAGCCGACGTTCTCCCCGAACGTCCGCGGCGCCGTGGTCCACCACACCGCGGGCAGCAACGATTACACGCCGGAGCAGTCGGCGGAGATCGTCCGCGGCATCTACGCGTATCACGCACGCACGCTGAACTGGTGCGACATCGGCTACAACGTGCTGGTCGACAAGTACGGTCAGATCTTCGAGGGTGCGTTCGGTGGTCTCGACCGGAACGTGGAGGGCACGCACACCGGCGGGTTCAACAAGAACACGGTCGGGGTGTCGATGATCGGCAATCTCGACGAGGTCGCACCGACCACCCCGATGATCTCGTCGGTGGCGAACTTCCTGCGCTGGCGCCTCGGGAAGGCAGGGGTGAACCCCGCGACCAACGCGCAGCTGACCGCGGAGTACTTCTCCGACAGCAAGTTCCCGGTCGGCGCCGTCACCAATCTGCCGGTGATCAGCGGCCACCGCGACTACAACAACACCAGTTGTCCCGGTGAGTTCGGTTACGCCGCACTGGGTCCGATCCGCACGATGGTGGCGGGCTCCTCGGCACCGCAAGAACCGGCACCGCAGGAGTCGGCACCACAGGAGTCGGCACCACAGGAGTCGGCACCGCCGGCGGAGCCCGCACCGGCACCGCCGCCCGCCGAGCCGGTGTCACCGGCGCCGCCTCCCGCCGCCTGATACCTGTCCGCGCCTGGCCGAGTGAGTTCAACGTTCCGAAAACCGGAACGTTCACCTCACTCGCGAGTCGGGCCACGCCACTGCAGTGAGCTACGCGAACCACCGCTCCAGCACGCGGGCGACGCCGTCCTCGTTGTTTCCGACGGTGATCTCGTCGGCGGCGGCCAACGCCGCGGGGTGGCCGTGGCTCATCGCCACGCCGTGGCCGGCCCAGCTGAGCATCTCGACGTCGTTGGGCATGTCGCCGAAGGCGACGGTCGCCGACGAGTCCATCTGCGCCAGTTCGACGATGTGCCGCAGCCCGGACGCCTTGTGCGTATCGGGCACCGCCAACTCGACCAGCCCGTTGTCGGTCGAAAAGGTGATCTGCGCCAGCCCGTCGACAGTGTCCTTGAGTCGGGCAGCGATCTCGTCGCTACGCATATCCGGTTGGCGAACAAGCAGTTTCACTGCCGGTTCGGCATGCACCTCGTCGTCACCCACCTCGATATGGTCGGGATTGAGCCAGGCGTGACGGTATCCCGAGGTGGCTACGAAAGGCGGGGTGGCGGCGTCGTAGGCGGACCGTCCAGCACGTTCGGCGGCGATACCACACCCCGGTACCTGCCGATAAGCCTGCGCCACGAGCTTCTCCAGGACGTCGGGCGCCATTGTCGCGGCAGAGATCACGTGGTCATGCTCGACGTCATAGAGGATGGCGCCATTGGCGCACACCGCGTATCGCACATGTGCTGCGGTGCCCTCGAGTTGATCGGTGATCTCGGCGATCCACCTGGGCGGTCGGCCGGTGGCCAACACGAAGTCGACGCCGCGCTCGGCGGCGGCCGCCAAGACCTCGATCGTCCTACGCGACACGCGATTCTCATCATCGATGAGGGTGCCGTCCACATCCGACGCGATCAGCGTGGGCGGACCGAAGGCCCCCGAATCCGCGGGTGTCGGGCTCACCGCTCACCTCGCGCCTTCTGTGCACGCGCGTTGGCCTTCGCCGCCGCCTCGGCGTCTTCGATCACCCGGGCCTGTTCCGGTGTCGGTGCCGAGCCGCCGAGTCGGGCGGGCACCCAGAACTCGCCTTGCGGATGCGGCCCGTAGGCGTCCTGCACCTGGTGCAACAATGTCGTCATCTCCTCTCGCAGCCGGGCAGTGGCCGCATGCGAGTCCTCGCCGGCGTCGACCCGCACCGGCTCGCCATAGCTGACCGCAACCGGCAGTCGACTGCGGCCCATCTGTCGGGTGCCCGTCTCGGTTTTGGTCCATTGGCGCTGGGCACCCCAGACGATCGCCGGGACGATCGGCACACCCGCCTCCCCGGCCATGCGTACCGCGCCGGTCTTGAACTCCTTGAGTTCGAAACTGCGACTGATGGTCGACTCCGGGTAGACGGCGACCATCTCGCCGTCTGAGAGTTCGTCGACGGCGGCACGATAGGCGTCGGCACCGACCGACCGGTCCACCGGCACCGTCTTGGTGTGGTTGACCAGGAAACGCATGATCGCCACATCCATCACCTCGGACTTGATCATGAACCGGGTGCGCCGGCCGACCCGGTACAGCCCGAGCGCCAGCGGCAGGAAGTCGACATAGCTGGTGTGGTTGACGGCCAGCACTGCCCCACCGGCGCGCGGGATGTTCTGCAGACCCGAGAACCGCAGGTCCAGCCCCTGCGCTCGCACCAAGCCATTCGCGATGACCTCGAGCGTCCGGTAGACCGGTTCCATGTTGAGCCAGGGTAGTCGGGGGCGATCAGGAGGCCTCGCCGCCCGCCTCTCGCTCGGCGCGGCGGGCCGCTTTGGCCGCCTGTTCCTCGGCATCCATCCGGTTGGCCTCCTCGAGAGTGGGCGCCGACCCGCCCAGGCGCGCGGGCACCCAGTATTCGCCGGCGGGATGCTCACCGTAGGCGTCCTGCAGTTCGAGCAGCTTCTTGCTCATCACCTCGTGCAGCCGCGCGGTGATCTCCTCGGCGGTGCCCGCCGGTTCGATGGGTTCGGCGACCCCGATCATGATCTTGACGTTGCTGCGCCCGAGGTTCTTGGGGTGGCCCTTGGTCCACACCCGCTGCGCACCCCAGATCACCGTGGGGATGATCGGCGCCCCCGATTCCAGTGCCATGCGCGCGGCACCGGACTTGAAGTCCTTGAGCTCGAAGCTGCGGCTGATCGTCGCCTCCGGGTAGACACCCACGAGTTCGCCACGTTTGAGATAGTCCACGGCGTCGCGATAGCTCTGTGCGCCGCTGCCGCGATCGACCGGGATGTGTTTGAGCGCACGCATGATCGGACCGGAGACCTTGCTGTCGAACACCTCCTTCTTCGCCATGAACCGCACTTTGCGGCGGCCTTGCAGAAAGGCGGGGATGCCGGCATAGGTGAAGTCCATGTACCCGGTGTGGTTGATCGCGACCACGCCCGGGCCGTCGACGGGAACGTTCTCCACCCCCGACACCTTGAACTTCAGGCCCTCGGCCAGCCACAACAGGCGTGCGGTGGTGATCACAGCGTCGTAGACCGGTTCCATGCGTCGAGCTTAGGCCATGGGCGAGGCGCTACCCTGGGAGCCGATTTCGATCTCGGGCCCCTACCCAGCGGCTCGAGTGCGAGGAGGCGAGAAGTTGCAGATCACCAGCGTGGGACATGCCGGTTTCCACATCCAGACCGCGGCCGGTTCGATCCTCTGCGATCCGTGGGTCAACCCTGCCTACTTCGCGTCGTGGGTGCCGTTCCCCGACAACTCCGAGCTCGACTGGCGTTCACTCGGCGACTGTGACTACCTGTACGTCTCGCATCTGCATCGCGATCATTTCGACGAGCGCAACCTGCGCGAGAACGTCAACAAGGACGCGACCGTACTGCTGCCCGACTACCCGGTGCCCGATCTCAAGCGGGAGCTCGAGAAGCTCGGCTTCCACAGGTTCGTGGAGACCGAGGACTCGGTGAAGACGACGATCAGCGGCCCCAAGGGGTCGCTGGATGTGATGATCATCGCGCTGCGCGCACCCGCCGACGGGCCCATCGGCGACAGCGGTCTGATCGTCTCCGACGGCGAGACCACCTGCTTCAACATGAACGACGCCCGGCCGATCGACCTCGATGTCATCTCCGAGGCGTTCGGCCACGTCGATGTGCACCTGCTGCAGTACTCGGGTGCGATCTGGTATCCGATGGTCTACGACATCCCGCGCAAGTCGAAGGCGAACTTCGCTGCGCAGAAGCGGCAGCGCGGCATGGACCGGGCGCGCTCCTACATCGAGCAGGTCGACGCGAGCTGGGTTGTCCCGTCGGCCGGGCCGCCGATGTTCCTCGACGAGGACCTGTTCGGGCTCAACGATTTCGGGTCCGGGGTCGACGGCGCCGATGAGACGTCGATCTTCCCTGACCAGGAAACCTTCCTCGAACAGATGCGCATCCACGGCACCGACGACGGCGAGAAGCACCGCGGCCTGATGATGGTGTCGGGTTCGATCGCCGAGTTCGCCGGGTCGTCGCTGATCGAGGTCTCCCACCCGTATCCGCCGGGTGAGGTCTTCGGCGAGAACAAGCGTGCGTACCTGGAGAAGATGAAGGAGAAGTTCGCTCCGGTGATCGCGGCCGAGAAGGCCACCTGGGCACCGGCCGACGGTGATCCGTTGCTGCCGGCCCTCAAGGAACTCTTCGAACCGATCATGGCGCAGTCGGACCTGATCTGCGACGGCATCGGGTATCCAGTGGGTCTCGTGATGGGTGACGAGGTCGTCGTGGTGGACTTCCCCAACCGCATCGTGCGCGAACCGAAAGAGGGAGAAGGCAAGTACCGCTACGGCTTCCGGATCGCACCGGAGCTCGTGCGGACCGTGCTGCGCGACGACGAACCGGACTGGGTCAACACCATCTTCCTCTCCACCCGGTTCACCACGTGGCGCATCGGCGGCTACAACGAGTACCTGTACACCTTCTTCAAGTGCCTGACCGACGAGCGGATCGCCTACGCCGACGGCTGGTTCGCCGAGGCCCACGACGACTCTGCCTCGATCGTGAAGGACGGCTGGGAGATGCAGCGTCGGTGCCCGCACCTGAAGGCAGATCTGTCCAAGTTCGGCGTCATCGAGGGTGAGAAGCTGACGTGCAATCTGCATGGCTGGCAATGGGATCTGGCGTCCGGGCGCTGCCTCACCTCCAGGGGCCACGAACTGCGCGCCCAGCGCCTGGACTCCTGATGACCCGCATCTAGGCTGCGGAACGCACTGTGGCACAACGGTCATACCGAGGGCGCCCGGTCACCGAGCGCCGCGCCGACCGCCAGGACAGATTCATGGCGGCCGCCCTTGAGGTGTACGGCACCCAGGGCTACGCACGTGGCACGGTCTCCACGATCTGCACTGCCGCCGGCCTGTCCCGGCGGCAGTTCTACGAGTTGTTCGACAGCCGTGAGGATCTGCTGATCGCGGTGTACGACATGATCCACGCACAAGCCCGCACCGCGGTCCTCGCCGCATTCGCCCGCGCCGATCCGGCGGCAAGCCTGCAGGACCGGGTGCGCCCGGCCATCGCCGCCTTCTTCGACTCGGTTGCCACCGACCCGCGGCGGATGCGTATCGCATTCGTCGAGATCGGTGGTGTGAGCGCACGCGTCGAAGCTCACCGCGTGCGGTCCCGCGCAGAGTGGACGACGTTCTTCGGTGCCGCGGCTGCGGAGATCGGCGGTCTGCGCGACTCACCGTTCGGCTTCGACTACGAGGCGGCAGCGTTCATCGGCGCACTGACCGAGGCCGGCCACTTGTGGGCGAGCAGCACCGAACGGCCCGATCGGGACGAGGTGATCGACATGCTGCTCGCCGTCATCGTCGCACTGGCCACCCACCGGTCCACCGCTGAGCCCGCCTGAGCCACCGGCACCCTTGCCTGACGCTCGGGGCCCATCCGACCCATACCTGCACGTTCGTTGCCGAACGTCACGGCGGCATGCTATCTTTCCCGGCATTGTGGGACAGCACGTTCTCACATTCCTGGTCGGGGGTCACCGGAGCGAGCCAGCAGCGGGCGCCGCTCCGGTGGCAGCGGGAGTGTCCGAGGCGCACCCGCCCGCAGATACCTCAGACCGCAACGACAGCCCGCAACAACTCAGCCCTGCGGCACTGCGGGCGATGACGCCACGACGACGGCACCCACCACCGCCGCGACGAACGCAACGATCGCGACCGGCTCCCAACCCGCTCGGGTCGCGTCGCCGAGCAGGGCCAGTCCCACCGCGCCCGGTACCACCGTCTCGCCGACGACGAGAGCCGCCGCAGCTCCGTTGACCGATCCCGTCTGCAGCGCCACCGTGAACAAATAGAAGCCGGCGACGCCGCACCCGATCACCGCATAGGCCGCGGGGTCGGAGAGCAACGTTGCGAGGTCGAACGGATCGATACCGTGCACGATGCGGACCGCGACCGCCATCACCCCGAACAGGACTCCGGCCAACAATCCGGCGACCGTCGCGACGCGCGGCCCGGCCCACTGCAGCAGGGCGAGCCCGCCCACGAACAACACGACACCGGCACCCAACACCGACCAGTGCAACCATGCGGCGTCGTGGCCGTGTCCCTCGTCGGCGGACGCGACGGCGAGCACCACGAGCGCCACCACGACGACGCCGATTGCGACCCGATCTCGGGTTCGTAGCTGCACATGCAGGAAGATCGCCGCGAGAACCGCGGTCACCACCAGGTTCGCACTTACGATCGGCTGCGCGAGGAACAGCGGAAGATCCCGAGCGGCAACCAGATTCCCGACAAATCCGACACCATCGAGGGCTATTCCGGTGAGGAAGGCGACCGTCAGCATCGCGGTGATCGTCGACCGCAGGGTCGGTGCGTGTGTGTTCGCGTCACCCGGTTCGACCGCGCTTCGTGCGCCGTAGGCCTGCAGGACTGATCCCGTTCCATAGGCCAATGCCGCGACCACGGCGGCGACGATTCCGACGACCATCCGATCAGTATCACGGACGTGAAGGCGGAGATGAGACACCTGACACACATCGGCGCTGCGGGAACAAGACCAGGCCGCGAGCCCGTTACCGCTACACGTGACTCTCGCCCGCGGATCAGTAGCCGCCCGTCGTGCCCCTGCCTGCGCCACCGCTGAGGAATGCTGATGCGTCAGGGCCCCTTTGCCGGACGCTATCCGGCCGTGGCCGTCATGGTCACCTTCGCGCTCATCCCGTATCTCGCGCTGTCCGCGGCCATCGAACCGCTGGTACCGACGATCACCGCCCAGCTCGGTATGACACCGCAGATGATGAGCCTCGCATCCGGCCTCGCCAACGCGGCCTACGCAGCCGGCACGGTGCTGGCGGTGCAACTGGCCCAACACCTCCCGCAGCGTCGGATGCTGTTGGCGTACGCGGTGGTGCTCGTGGTGGGTGCGGTCGTCACGGCCGGTGCGGTAAACGGCGTCATGTTCACCTTCGGGCTGATCTTCCTCGGCCTCGCCACCAGCATGCTGCTGATCGCCGCCGCGCCGTCGTTGACCATCGGTTTCCCCAAGAAGCGTCTGCCCCAGACCGCCATGATCATGAACATGTGCGTGTTCGGTGCGGTGGCCATCGGGCCGTTCATCGGCGGCGTGCAGTCGGCGGCCGGGCAGTGGCGCCCTCTGTTCTGGATCATCGCCGGCATCGCCGTGCTGGCGCTCGCCATGGCGGTCCTCACCTTCGAGGACGCACCGCCGGCGGACCCGACCGCGCCACGTGATCTGCGGGCGATCGGGCTGGCCGCCGCGGGCTGCGTACTGGCCTTCGCCGGCGCCGCGCGACTGACCACCCATGGCCTGTTCGACGTCGAGGTGGCGTTGCCGATGTTCGTCGGCCTGGCTTTGATAGTCACGCTGATCACCTATCAGTTCCGGGCACGCCGACCCCTGTTGACGGTGCGGGCGGTGCTCACCAGTTCGATTCCGGTCGCGGGGGTGGGGCTGGCCCTGTTCGCCGCGGCGGCCTCGATCGCGGCCACCTCGCTCACCGCCGCCGCGTTGATGGATGAGCTCAGTGCCTTCCGGGTGGGGCTGCTGTATCTGCCCGAGCTGGGCGGCGCCATCGTGATGGCGGTCGTCTTCGGCGTTGTGATCTCGCGTCGCGCGATGCACTACCTGCCGCTGGTCGGCATGGTGCTGCTGGCGGCCGGGATCGTGGTGTTCCAGCTCGCCTTGCCGGCCAATCAGCCACTGGTGCTGCTCGGCGCGGCACTGACCGGCCTGGCGCTGGGTGCGACGGTGGCGCCCGCACTGTTCGTCACCGGGTTCTCGCTGCAGTCCAACAGCCTGCAACGGGTGTTCGCGATCATCGAGCTGCTGCGTGCGGTGGCGGCGTTCCTGGTGGCGCCGATTCTCGCCAACATCGTGGTTGCCGCGTCCGCCGACCGGCTCGACGGCACCCGCCACGCGTTGTGGATCGGATTCGGCCTGGCCATCGCCGGCGCGGTGTTCGGTATCGCGGTCTATGCGCTCAGCGGCGCTCGCCCACAGAAGCCCGACCTCGATCGCTTCCTGGAGGGTGACGCCGCGGCCTGGCACTCCCCGCCGCTGCTCGCCCGGCTGCGCGGCACCGCGGCACCGGCCCCCACCCGTTCCGAGCCGGTGGATCGGGGATTGCCGGCGCCGGCGCCCATCGCCGAGGCCGACCTCGATCGCGCGACACCTGGTCCGATCTGCTTCGCCTACGACGGCAGCGACCTCGCGCGATCGGCCATCGTCGCCGCCCCCGGGCTCGTCGGCCCCGGCCGAGATGCTGTCGTCGTCTGTGTGTGGCAGCCGGCCGATGTCGGGTTCACGCCCCCGCCTGACGAGCGATTCGACCCGAACAACGCACACGAGGTCGCGCGGATGGCCGAACGGGTGGCCGCCGCCGGTGCCCACCTGGCCGAGCAGGCCGGTTTCCGCGCCCGTAGCGTGGCGGTCGAGGCCACCCCGACCTGGCAGGGCATCGTATTCGCCGCGCAGGCCGAGAAGGCCCGGCTCATCGTGCTCGGGCCGCATCCGCGCGGTGGGCTGTTGGCCGCGTTGCAGGGCAGCGTCTCGGCGACCGTTGCTGCGCACACCGCGATACCGGTGCTGTTTGTGCCGTCACCCGCCGACACCGAGACCGACAAAACCGTCGAATCCGGCGCATCGCCGCAGGTGAACGGCCGGAGCGCGGCTGTCGGGGTCGGCGAATAGGCTCGTCACGGCGGAGTGTGATCGCCTACGGTTGAGAGAGCGGGATCGGGGGAACTCCTCGCAGGGTCGGGACTCCACTGAGGGTCGGGGGACTCGAGAAGGAGGCAACTCATGAACCGAACTGCTCGCCTCGCAGCATCCGCGCTCGCCGCGTCCGGGCTGGCGGTGGGTGCGACCACCGTCGCGGCCGCGTCGGCGACCGCGGCCGAACCCGCTGCCCTGAGCATCCAAGGTGACCTCGCGCTGACACCAGACCTGCATCTGTTGCGCATCGACGCCGAGGGCGCACGTACCGGGGCAGGAGCCACCGGCGGCACCTATACGGCGACCGTGCTGGCCGGCACCGACCCGACGCCGATCCAGGTCACCGGCCCGATCACCTGCATCTACGTCAACGGCAACACGGCCTCCCTGGTCTACCCGATCAGCGACATCAAACCCATCGGCCTGCCGGCGCAGTTCAAGGATGCTGCCGCCGTGCAGATCACTGTGCGCGAGGGGACCGACGGACGTAGCGACATGGTCGGTGTCAACGGGCCGATGCTGACCAGCAGCTTCACCGGGTGTGCGCCGACCGACACCCCGTTCGCCTTCGACGGCGAGATCGAGACGTCGGGCGGCTGATCGACTGATTCAGCCGGTCATCTGTCTCTGCTCCCGAGGCGGATGACCGTAGCCGGTCGGCATGTTGGTGGCGTCGGCGGATTCCACAGCGGTGACCGCTCCGGACGACGCCAACGCCACCCCACCGGCGACAGCGGCGACGAACGCGACGATCGCGACCGGCCCCCACCCGGCGCGGGTGACGTCGCCGAGAAAGATGATGCCGACGGCACCGGGTAACACCGTTTGGCCCACCACAAGCGCGGCGGCGGCACCATTGACCGACCCCGTCTGCAGCGCGACGGTGAACAGATAGAACCCGGTGATCCCGCTGAACAGCAACGCATACAACGCGGGGTCGGTGAACATCGCCATCAGGTCGAACTCATCGAGGCCGTCGACGAGGCGCGACGCGATGGCCATCACGCCGAACACCGCACCCGCCATCAGCCCGGTCGCCGCGGCAATGTGCTTGTGCAACATACGCATACACATCAGGCCCAACCCGAACAGGACGGGCCCGGCCACCAACACCGCCCAGTGCATCCAGCGGTCGTTCTGCGCGCCTTCACTTCCCGCGGACACCGCCAACAGCACCAATGACGCCACCACCACGGTGCCGGCGATCCAGTCGCGCATCGCCAGCCGCACATGCAGCACCACCATCGCCAACAACGCCGTCGCGACGAGCCGCGCCGAGATGATGGTCTGCGACAAGAACAACGGGATCAGCCGCGCCGACAGGATGGTCGCGACGAACCCGATGATGTCGAAGACGAAGCCCACCAGGAACGGCACCGTCAGCATCGTCGCGACGGTCGACCGCAGCGACGGGTGCGCCTTGGACGACTGGCGGCGCTCCTCGCGAACGGCGGCCCGCTGCGCCACCTGATCGGCACCGAGCGCCTGAAGCACCGCAGCCGCGGCGAAGGCGAACGAGCCGATCACCGCGATGATGATTCCGGCGGTCATCGCAGCGAGATCACCACACTTCCTTTGATCAGCGGGGCTCGAGGACGTCGGTCCCGACGAACCGGGCCAGTTCCGGCGGCAGCGTCACCGAGCCGTCGGGCTGCTGATGGTTCTCCAGGATGGCGACGAGCCAACGGGTGGTGGCCAGGGTGCCGTTGAGCGTGGCGGCGGTCTGCGGTTTGCCGTTCTCGTCGCGGTACCGGATCGACAGCCGCCGCGCCTGGAAGGTGGTGCAGTTCGACGTCGACGTCAACTCGCGGTAGGTGCCCTGGGTCGGCACCCAGGCCTCACAGTCGTACTTGCGTGCCGCCGACGACCCGAGGTCGCCGCCGGCGACGTCGATCACCCGGTAGGGCACATCGATCGCGGCGAGCATCTCCCGCTCCCAGGCGAGCAGCTTCTGGTGTTCGGCCGCGGCGTCCTCCGGTTTGCAGTAGATGAAGCCCTCGACCTTGTCGAACTGGTGCACGCGGATGATGCCGCGGGTGTCCTTGCCGTAGCTGCCGGCTTCCCGCCGAAAGCAGCTCGACCAGCCGGCGTAGCGTTTCGGGCCGTCGGCGAGGTCGATGATCTCGTCGGAGTGATAGCCGGCCAGCGGCACTTCCGAGGTACCGACAAGGTAGAGGTCGTCGTCTTCGAGGTGATAGACCTCGTCGGCGTGGGCACCGAGGAAACCGGTGCCGCCCATGATCTCCGGTCGCACCAGCACCGGCGGGACCATCAGCGTGAACCCGTTCGCGACCGCCTTCTGTGCGGCCATGTTGAGCAGCCCGAGCTGCAACAACGCACCGTGTCCGGTCAGGAAGTAGAAGCGCGACCCGGAGACCTTGGCCCCGCGTTCCATGTCGATGAGGCCCAGCGCCTCGCCGAGTTCGAGGTGATCCTTCGGGTCGTCGATCCGGCGCGGTTCACCGACGTGTTCGAGAACCACATAGTCGTCCTCACCGCCGGCCGGGGCGCCCTCCTCGACGAGGTTGGAGATCGCGCGGTGCGCGGCGGTCGCGGCCTCGTCGGCCTCGTGCTGGGCCGCGACGGCCGCCTTCACCTGTTCGGCGAGTTCCTTGCCCTTGGCCAGCAGCGCGGCCTTCTCCTCGCCTTGGGCCTTGCCGACCTGCTTGCCGAGAGCCTTCTGCTCCGAGCGCAGACCGTCGGCCTCGACGATGGCGGCGCGGCGCGCGGCATCGGCGTCCAGCAACGCGTCGACCAGACCGGGATCCTCACCTCGGGTCCGTTGCGAGTCGCGCACGAGGTCGGGGTTCTCACGAAGAATCTTCAGGTCGATCACGTGTGAAACCCTACTGGAGGCGCTGTGGCGTGGCGTCGCACCCGCTGGTCAGCGTGCCCGCGCGGATTCACGACTGCCAGTGCCGCGTGTAATCGGTGCGACCGAACATCTGGGCCGCATCGTGGGCGGTCGGAGTGCCGGCGAATGGGTCGGCACCCGCGCGCACCAACGCCGCGACCACGTCGTCGAAACCCTTGAACACCGCGCCGGCCAGCGGCGTCTGACCTCTGTCGTTGACGGCGTCGACGTCGGCGCCGCGGTCGATCAGCACCCCCACGGTCGCCGACGACCCGTGATAGGCGGCGAGCATCAGCAGCGAGTCGCCGGCCTGGTTGCGCAGGTCGGCGGGCACACCGGCGTCGAGATAGGCGGCCAGGGTCCGCGCGTCGCCGGCGCGGGCCATGTCGAACAACCGTCCGGCGAGCTCGGCCACATCGTCGGGTACCGGGTCGGGCGCGGGGGTCTGCGAACTCACCGTCGCGAGTGTAGGTACTCCTCGGCAGACGCAACAGGCATGATGGGTTCTGATGAACGGCGATGACGACACCCCGCGGGACGGGGCCGACGACGACTGGGTGAGCGTGCCCGGCGGCGAGACGTCAGAACACGACACGTCACCACACAACGCGCCGCCACAGGACACGCCATCGGCCGACGCGGCGGACACCCCCCGCGACGACGAGGGCCGCGACTGGCGACGATCCCTACTGCGCCATCCGGTGCGGGTGGTGCTGTCGGCGGTGATCATCGGCGCCATCGTGGCCGGCGCCATCGCCCTGGCCATGGGTGTGTTCAACGAGAGCGGCAGCGTCGGCGGCACCGACATCGGCGAAGGCGAGCGGCTCGCCCAGAACGCGTTCACCCAGTCGGTGCCCGGCGACTGCCTCGACTGGCCCGCGGACAACCCGGGCGATCCCAGCAAGGTCGCCTGCGATCAGCAGCACCGCTTCGAGGTCGCCGGTCCGCTCGACACCGGATTGTTGCCCGGGTCGGAGTTCGGCGAAAGCGCCTCGTGGCCGGGTGCCGGTCGCTTCGCCGCGATCCGTGACGAACAGTGTCCGGTCATCGTCGACGCCTACCTGGACGGGCGGCTCGATCCCCAGGGCCGGTTCTCGGTCGGCATGATGTATCCGTCGCAGGTGCAGTGGGACAAGGGTGCGCGCGAGTTGCGCTGCGGGCTGCAGCAGACCGGTGCGGACGGGATGGCCGACCAATTCGTCGGCCGCGTCGCCGAGCAGGACCAATCCTTCCAGTGGCCACCCGGTACGTGCATCGGTATCGATCCGGCCAACCGCAAACCCACCGGCGTCGCGGTGAACTGCACCGAGGCCCACGCCTTCCAGACCACCGGAACCGTCGTGCTGTCGCAGCGGTTCGGCAACCCGTTGTCGGGCAAGCCGTGGCCGGGGGTCGAGGCCCAGAACGATTATCTGCAGTCGATTTGCCCGGTGCAGGCCACTCGCTTCCTCGGCGGTAAGCAGAAACTCGACGCGACGACGTTGAACGTGCAGTGGTCGGTGTTGTCGGAGCCCAGCTGGCTGGCCGGCAGCCGCACCGCGGTGTGCTACCTCGGACTGCCCGACCGGGGCGGTTTCGCCACCCTGGTCGGCGATGCCCGCTCGACCCTGCTCATCAACGGCAAACTGCCGGTGCCACCACCGCAGGCGCCACCGGGTCGGGCGCTGCCCACCCCGGTTCCGCTGCCGCCGGGTATCGCACCGAATCCGGACGAAGTGCCGGCCCCGGCCGGGTGACCCGATGACCGTACGCATGTCCGACGACGAGTTCGACGGGCTGGTGTCCGACGCGCTGGACACCATCCCGTCCGAACTGACCGACAACATGTCGAACGTGGTGATCCTGGTGGAGCCGCACAACGAGGAAGAACCGTCGATCCTCGGCCTCTATCACGGGGTGGCGCTGACGATGCGCGACCACGAGTACGGCGGCTTCCTGCCCGACACCATCACCATCTACCGCGACCCCATTCTGGCGATGTGCCGCACCCGCGAGCAGGTCGTGCACGAGGTCGCGGTGACGGTGATCCACGAGATCGCCCACCACTTCGGCATCAGTGACGACTGGTTGCACGCGAACGGGTGGGGCTGAGGTCGTCGGCGGGCGGGGGCAGGGGTCTCGATACGCCGCTCGGCTAGCGCCTCGCGACTACTCGACCAGCGGTTGGTCGCCCTCGGCCAGCGGTTGGTCGAGTAGTCGCCAGCGATTGGTGGCCCTCGCCAGCGGTTGGCGGCCCTCGACCAGCGGTTGGCGACCCTCGCCAGCGGTTGGCGGCCATCGACCAGCGGTTGGTCGCCCTCGACCAGCGGTTGGTCGAGTAGTCGCCAGCGGTTGGTGGCCCTCGCCAGCGGTTGGCGACCCTCGACCAGCGGTTGGCGACCCTCGCCAGCGGTTGGCGACCCTCGCCAGCGGTTGGCGACCCTCGCCAGCGGTTGGCGACCCTCGCCAGCGGTTGGCGACCCTCGACCAGCGGTTGGCGGCCTGCCGACGCCCATAGTCGCTGGTCGAGTAGGCACCGAGCCCCTGGGCGAGGCGCCGTATCGAGACCAGTCCCGCCGGACCAACGACGAGAACTACCCCATCGGATCGGCGGACGGCTCGGTCACCAGCGGTTCGTCGATGCGCGGACCGAACGGGCCGGCCACCGCACCCCACCGGTGCAGGCGCCACAATCCGTCGACGAACTCGAGTTCGATGGAACCGGTGTTGCGCAGGTGTGTCTCCGCGGCGAAGCCGGGGTCGACACCGGCCAGGCGGGCCGCGATCAACCGGATCGCCGCGCCGTGACTGACCACCACGACATCGCGTTGATCAGCCCCCTCGAGATGCCCCGCGCGCAGGTCGTCGATGACCGGTAGGTAGCGGTCATAGACCATGGCCAGTGACTCGCCGCCGGGCAGCCGCGCTTCGAGATCCCCCCGATGCCACCGTTCGACGACGTCCTTGAACACGCCGTGGGCGTCGTCGTCGGAACGGTCCTCCAGGTCACCCACCTGGACTTCGTGGATGCCCTCGGCGACGTCGGGGTCCACCTCCCACACCGATCCGATCAGCTCTGCGGTCTGCTGCGCACGCCGGGCCACCGAACTCACCAACACCACGTCACTCGATCGTGGATTCTCCAGCGCATAGCGAACCCCTTGACGCACACCGAAATCGGTCAGCGCGGCGCCGGGCAGGGCGGTGTCGAGGCGCCGCATGACGTTGGAGGTGGTCTCACCATGGCGAACCAGATACAGCCGCGCCACTAGCGCACCGCCCCGCTGCGCAGACTCTCGAACCAGGCGACGCTGTCGGAGGTGTCGGGCGGCGGGGACCCCGTGGCGCGATCACAGGGCCACGAGCCCAGGAACACCACCCGCTCACAACGGCGGTACAACGCGCGCAACGCCTCCCCGACCGCGTCGTCGTCGATATGACCGACGGCGTCGAGGTAGAAGCGGTAGGAACCCGGCACGTCGCGCCGCGGACGGGATTCGATTCGCGTCAGATCGATTTCACGCGAGGCGAATTCGTCCATCGCAGTCATCAGGCTGCCCGGCACGTTCGGGAGGTCGAGGATCACCGACGTCCGGTCGGAGCCGGTCGCCGCGGGCGGCGCGGCCGGTGCGCCGATCAGCAGGAACCGGGTGTAGGCGTCGTCGGCGTCGGCCACCGCGTCGGCGAGGACCACCAGGCCCGACAACTCCGCCGCCAGCGAGGTGGTGACGGCCACGTCCGCCTTGCCGTCCGCAACGTCGGCGGCAGCACCCGAATTTGACGACGCGGTGACGAATTGCGCCTGCGGATAAAGCTTCTCGATGGATTCGCGCACCTGCGCCGCGGCCACCGGATAGGCCGCCACCGTGCGCACCTGTGACGGTTCCAATGGCGATCGCGCGCCGATCGTGAACGCGACGTCGAGCACGACCTCGGCGAACACTTGCACCCGCCCGGCGGTACCCGGCCCCGGCGGGACGAGCGCGTCGGCGGTGGCCGGGACCGCACCCTCCACGGAACTCTCGATCGGGACACAGCCGAAATCGGCCGCCCCGGCGCGCACCATCTCGATGGTGGCGGCCGGGCTCTTGGCGGCGATCTTCTCCACGTCACCCGTCGGGCGGGGGGCGCTTTGCCGCGGCAGCCGGGTGGTCAGCAGCCGGTCGAGGGCGATCTCGGTGAAGGTCCCCGAGGGACCGAAGTAGGCGAACACGGACACGACAAGAGCCTAGTCGAGCCGACGCAACCGCCGATCGACGTTCTCGGACCCGTCATCGAAAGGATTGACGAACACCGGATAGGTATTTAGGTTAGGGTTGCCTTAATAAGGACAAACCCGCCGATCGAAAGCGAGGAGCGCATGACTCGGGCACTCACCGACCGTCCGTCGGACGCCGAACTGATCCAGACCGCATGCCGCCAGGTCAGCGTCGCCACCCTCGCTGTCGAGGGCGCCGAGCCGACTCCGGTGAACGTGGTGCATCTGTTCGAGTCGCAGGCATTCGTCCTGGTCCCCACCGACGGCGACGCGGTGACATTGGCCAGTGACTGCCCCGACGGGATCGCCGCCATGGTCGAGGTCACCGATTGCGCCCCGATCGATCTGCGCGAACGGGTTCGGTCATTGGTCTGGCTCAACGGCACCCTGCATGCCGTCCCCACGAATCTGGAACGCGATCTGGCCGTGGAGATCGCCACCGAACACCCCGACGACGGGCTACTCGACCTGGGCCACGGCAGTTCGATGCTGCGGCTGCAGATCGACAGCGCCGTCATCGCCACCTCCGCGGGTGCGGCCTCGGTCCCGTCTGCCGAGCTCGCGGGTGCGACCCCGGACCCGTTCTGGGAGTACGAGGGCGACTGGATCGCACATCTGGATTCCGATCACGCCGACCTGGTCGGACAGCTTGTGCGGCGCCTGCCGCGAGACATGCGCGACGGCCGCGTTCGGCCACTCGGACTGGACCGGTTCGGTATCCGCTTCCGGATCGAGGGACGCGGCGGGGATTCCGACGTGCGACTGCCGTTCACGCGACCGGTCTCCGATGTCCACGAACTCTCCCAGGCGTTGCGCACGCTCGCGGGTTGCCCCTTCCTGAACAGCCTGCCGGACTGAGACCGGAGGCGCCCGGCCCGTACGCTGGCCATCATGCGCGCCACGCTGAGATCGGTTGTGCACCCCGCGCGTCCGGCCGGGATCGCCGTCGTCACCGACCCCGTCGAACGCCGCGCACTCATCCTCGAGCTGGTCATCGTCGGCGCCCTCACCTTTGCGTTCTCCGCGATCTCGGCGGCCCTGTCGTTGGTGGAGGCACAGCTGGCCGGCGGCATCGGCAACACGACAGTCGCGCTGAATCCGTCACGTTCGGACCTGGGGTGGATCGACTTCGCCCGTCAGCTGATGAGCGCCCTGCGACTGTTCGCGATCGGCGGGCTGGGAGTGTACCTGCTGTGGCGCAGTGGATTTCTGCGGCTCGCCGGCCTCGACCGAGGGCCAACGCGACGCGACCTGCCCGCCGGCGTCGGACTCGCCGCAGTGGTGGGGCTGCCGGGCCTGGCGCTCGTGGCCATCGCTCGTGCGCTGGGCGTCAACGCACACCTGGTCCCCAGCGAGGTCGACGGGGTGTGGTGGCGCTGGCCGATCCTGATCCTGCTCGCGGTGGGCAACGCCGCCGCCGAGGAGATCATCGTGGTGGCCTACTTCATCACCCGGCTACGGCAACTCGGTGCATCCGAGAATGCTTCTCTCGCCGCGAGTTCGGTGCTACGCGGCGGCTACCACCTGTACCAGGGTGTCGGCGCGGGACTCGGCAACGTGGTGATGGGACTGGTGTTCGGGCGGTTCTTCCAGGTCACCTCGCGGGTGTGGCCGCTCGTCGTGGCGCATGCGGTGATGGACATCGTCGCTTTCGTCGGTTATGCGCTGCTGCACGACCATCTGAGCTGGGTCGGCTGACCGATCGCTCTCACACCACCAGCGCGTCGAGAGCGTACGGCGGCGCGCCCACTCCCACGATCCGAACCGTACCGGCGGGGGTGACCTCGGCCAGCCGGGCACCCACCGGCTCGCCGCCGTCCATCGCGACGGCCACCGTGGTGACCCGGTTGTTCTTCCACCGTCGGACTTCGTCACCGAAAACCACGCCCGCCCAGTGGTATCGCCCGTCGAGTGGGTCGAGATGACCCGTCACCCGCACTCGCGCCGACAGCTCGTCGCCATCGACCGACAGCGCCGCCATGCCGTCGACGACGTCGTCCTCGATGGATTCGACACCCACCCAGTCGTAGTCGTCGGGACGGAACCGACGCAGCCGCGACCTGCGACGCCGGGGCGTCCCGATGGCCGCCCACTCGTTCTCGATGGGCTTACGCACGGTGAGCGAGTGCGCACCCACGACGGCGAGGTGCTCGAGCATCGCCGCCACATAGTCAACAGTCCGTGGGTCATCGAGAAACACCTCACCGTCGCGATCCGCCGACACGAGATCGAGGTAGCTCCCCGCGGGCGCACTGCGCTCGTGCACCGCCACCCCGGCCCGGAGGGAATCGGAGACGATGTCGATCCGCACCGACGAACGTCGGATGCGCGCTCGAAGGCGTTGCGCCGACAGTCCGGTGCCGGTGACCGCCACCGTCGGATGGCTGCTCATGGCAGGAATCCGCCGCGCCGCCACCCGTATCGCGACAGCCGGCTCATCAGCCCGGCGTCGTCGAGAAACGCGGCGAGCGAGGCAAAGCCACGTATCTGCACCTCGTGGAAATGCGGGTTGGCACGCGCGATCTGCGCCGCGGCCCGGCCGTCGAGCCCGGCGCGGGTGTACATCGCCGGGTTGGTGAACAGTCGCCGGAACAGCACCCCCGCCAGCGCATGTCCGTTGGCGGCCACGACCGTTTCCCACCGGCCGCGAGTGGGTGTGCGGCGCATGATGCCGTCCCGGGCGAAGCCGATGTGCCTCGCTTCCTCGGCGACGTGGATCTGCATCAGCCGTGCCACGAGCGGCTGCAACTCGGGATCGTCGACCATCTCTCGCTGCAGGGCGTCGAAGATCTCCTCCCCGACGAGGGCGGCCACCCACAGCAGGCTGCCGCGCAGCGCGGAGGGCAGCATCGTCATCACCGCCCGCTCCCACCACCGCATCCGGAAGGGCCGGGCGCCCGACCATTCGATCGCGCGACCGAACATGACCATGTGCCGGCACTCGTCACCCATCTCGGTCAGCGCGTAATGCGTGGTGGCCGACGCCGGGTCCGCGGCCATCAGGCGATCGAGCAGCGTGCGGTTGAGCAGGTTCTCGAACCAGATGCCGACCGACAGGATGTTGGCCAGCTCCTGTCGGGACACCTCGATCCGCCGCTCCTCCGACAGTCCGGCCCACAGGTCGGTCCCGGCCAGCGTCAGCACCCGCGGCGGGAGGAAGTAGCGATCGGATTCGGGTTCGCGATCCCAGTCCAGTTCGACGACCGGCTCATACGACCGCTTCACCGACCCGTTGATCAGGCGTTGGGCAATTGCCACCCGCCCTGCGCCATCATGCCGCCTCACCTGCGATGTCGCTGGCATCGAACACCTCCTGGACCCCATCGTCTGTGATCTCCGACACTAGATCCGGGATGGCTATGTGTCAATAGTGAATGTCACAGTGCTTGATGGATTGATTGTGTGTCCGCTCCACTCGGTCGCGCAGCGCGCCGGAACGCGAGGCGTCGATGCGTACATTGGATGAGATGAATGAGCCCGACCAGCCGATGATGCGACGGCGCGACGTCCCTGCAGGACCCGCCCCGCGCGCCGGCGACCGCGCTCGCAGACCCGTCCCATCTCCCCCGCGACATGCTTCCCCGCCGCCACCTTCCGCATCTCCCCCTCAGGGTTCGCCGCGTCGTCCACCGCCGCCCCATCCGGACGCCGGCCGGACCCGTCAGGCGCCCGGACCGCGTCGCAATCCGGTTCCCCCCAACCCGCCGGAGGCCACCGCGCACCTGCGCGACCGACGTGCCGACGATGCGCACTACCGACCCCCGCTGGCCTGGTCGGATGCGCCGGGTTCGGCGTCACCCGGCAACCGGCAGAGTTACGCGCCCACGCAGCGGCCCGAGCCCGTCCCCGCGGCAGAACGCATGCGACGACCGGTGCCCGCGCGTGCCGGGTCGTCGGCGCGCCACGGCGGTGATGGCGGCGGACCCCGACGACCCGGCGGCCGCTCCGGAACCGCCGCACCGAAGCCGCGCCGCCGTCGGCGACGACGACTGCGCGTCGGCCGACTGCTCCTGGTGGCACTGTTGGTGCTGGTGGTCGCGTCGGTGGGTCTGGTCTTCTACTACGACAGCAAACTGCATCGCACCGATGCGCTGACGGCCTACGCCGGGCGCCCGGCCGACACCCCCGGCACCAATTGGTTGATCGTCGGCACCGATTCGCGAGCCGACCTCAGCGACGCCGAGCGCGCCGAGTTGTCCACCGGTGACAGCGACGGTTCCCGCACCGACACCATCATGATGGTGTACAAGCCGCCGAGCGGTGATGCGATGCTGATCAGCATCCCGCGTGATCTGTACGTGCCGATCCCCGGACAGGGCTCGCACAAGATCAACGCCGCGTTCAACTTCGGCGGACCACAGTTGCTGGTACAGACCGTCGAACAGCTGACCGGTGCGCGCATCGATCACTACGCCGAGATCGGTTTCGGCGGATTCGACCAGGTGGTCGACGCGGTGGGTGGGGTCAACATCTGCCTCGATCAGACACTCAACGACCCCAAAGCGGGTTTGAACCTGCCCGCCGGTTGCCAGGATCTCAACGGTCAGCAGGCACTCGGCCTGGTCCGGACCCGCGCCTTCCCCAACGCCGACCTCGAGCGCATCGAGAATCAGCGTAAGTTCCTCAGCGCCCTGATGGCGAAGGCAACCAGTCCCTCGGTCCTGCTGAATCCCTTCCGGCTCATCCCCTTCGTCAACTCCGCGGTCGATGCGGTGACCGTGGACGACGGCGATCATCTGTGGAATCTGGCCGGACTGGCCTGGTCGCTGCGCGGCGACCCGATCACCACCACCACTCCGACCGGTGGCAGTGAGTACACCTCCGACGGCGATTCGCTCGCCGTCGGCGACAACACCGAACAGTTCTTCACCTACATCCGCAAGGGCGCCGCGGTGCCCGAAGACCTGCTCTCCACCCAAGCCGGGGTCATCGGCGGCTGACGCCGGTCGGTGGTGAAATGTGGTGAGGCTCAACTCAGTTAGCCTGCGCTGAGCCGATCGCCGGATTTCGGGCCGCCTACTGTGGACGCCATGACATCGAGCACCGACGACACCGTTTTCCGGAAACTGCTGCACGAGCAGATCGGCAACGAATTCGCCGCCGCGCAGCAATACATCGCGGTCGCGATCTACTACGACGGCCACGACATGCCGCAACTGGCCAAGCACTTCTACGCTCAGGCCGTGGAGGAACGCAACCACGCGATGATGATCGTGCAGTACTTCCTCGACCGCGACGTCGACGTGCAGATCCCCGGCGCACCGGCCCCACGGACCAGCTTCGCCGACTACCGCGAACCCATCGAACTCGCACTGGCACAGGAGAAGTCGGTCACCGAACAGATCGTCGACCTGGCCCGTGCCGCGCGCGACTGCGGCGACTATCTCGGCGAGCAGTTCATGCAGTGGTTCCTGGCCGAACAGGTCGAGGAGGTCGCCACGATGACGACCCTGCAGACCATCGCCGATCGTGCGCAGGGCAACCTGTTCGATCTGGAGAACTTCGTGCAGCGCGAGATCAACGGGAACGCACCGTCGTCGGCGACACCGCCGCCGGCCGCCGGCGGGAACCTCTGATCCCCCGGAGATCTCAGCGCAGGGTGACCTGACGGCCGCGAATGCCGTCGCGCGAGCGCACCTCTGCGGTGGTCAGGTCGCCTTCGACCGCCAGTGCCTCGGTGAGCCATTCGTCGAACTGATCGAGCGCCGGCGCCCATTCCTCGTGATGGAGTTCGTTGTCGAGGTCGAATACCGGCACCAGTAGCCCGTGGGTGCGGAACGAACCGGCGAACCGCGACCCCTCGCCCAGGGTGAGCCGACCAGCGGCGTGCAACCGGGCGAGCGCGTTCATCACCTCGTCCTCCGGTTCGGGGCGCACCCAGCGCAGGTGGGCGCGCTCGCCGGCGTCGACCCACCAGGGTGCGCCGATCCCGCTCTTGGCGGTCAGCCGCGCGCTGGGCATGATCGAATCCTTGGCCTGCTCGAGCATGTCGGCGAATTCGGCCGGGACGTCGGTGCCCGGCGGGAACCACCACCCGAAGTCGTCGTGCACGACGATGTCGAGCTGGGTCTGCGGCGCGAGGACATCGGTCAGTGCCGGCGGTTCGTCGGAGGGCACGAAGTCGGTGTCCGGGGCCGCCTGTGTCGCCCACACCAGCGCGTCGGCGATCTCCCGGTCGACGTCGTCGGGGTCCACCTCGGTCTGCAGCGCGACCACACCCTGCGGCCCATCGTCGGTGTTGCGGACGATCGCGCGCACCGCACCGGGCAGGATGCTGGCCAGCAGCACGCTGCGATCGGTTCCCTGGGTCAGTGCTTCGGACCCGAGTTCCACTGTGGCCGAGGCGACGAAGGCGCGCATCGCCACCAGGTCGCATTCGGCGGCGAGTCCGGCGAATGGCCGCGGCGGCGGCGCCATCGCGGCCCGCTGACGCTCCTTGCGGGCGGCGACCCGCTCGGCGCGATTACTTCCCGGCCGCGGACCACTGCCGCGTTTGCTCTTCTTCGCCATGCGTCCACCCTCTCACGGGGTGGGCGCGCGGTGATCGCGGGCTGCGCGGTGGGCGGTGGGCGGTCAGTCGACGGTGACGAGCCAGTCGCGCACCTTGGCGGGTTTGTTGGTGGCGACCCACCGCACACCGAGGTCGGCACACATCTGCACATCCGGCTGCTCGTCGACGGTCCAGCAGTAGGTGACCCGTCCGGCGGCCGCGGCACGATCGACGAGGTCCGGATTCATCCGCAACGTCTCCACCGAGGGCCCGATGCCGGTGGCACCCACCGCGGTCGCCGCGCTCCCGCCGAGCATCCGAGCGGTGTCGCCGAGCAGAATCGTCGGCAGCATCGGTGCATGCCGACGGATTCGCCAGACCCCGGCTGATGAGAACGAGATGACCACGGCGCGACTGTGATCTGCCGACGGCGGCGTGGCGACACCGAACTCGTGCAACATCGCGAGGAGCTTTTGTTCGACGAGGCTGCCGTAGCGCACCGGGTGTTTGGTCTCGATGAACAGCCGGACCGGCCGGCGCCAGTCGAGGGTGAGGGTGATCAGCTCCCGCAGCGTCAGCACGGACGCCGGTTCTGCGGCCGGGTGCCAACTGCCGAAGTCGAGTTCGCGCAGTTGGGCCAGCGACATCTCGCTGACCGCGCCCACCCCGTCGGAGGTTCGGTCGACGGTTCGGTCGTGCACGCAGACGAGTTCGTGGTCGCTGGTGAGCCGGACGTCGCACTCGAGGCCGTCGGCGCCCTCGGCAAGCGCGCGTTCATAGGCGGCCAGGGTGTGCTCGGGCAGGTCGGCCGAGGCTCCGCGATGGGCGACGACGGCCGGCTTCCCCGACCGGGACACCTGCTCGGCGCCCGTCATGCGGCCATCACC
This sequence comes from Gordonia aquimaris, assembly GCF_026262595.1. Lineage (NCBI taxonomy): Bacteria > Bacillati > Actinomycetota > Actinomycetes > Mycobacteriales > Gordoniaceae > Gordonia > Gordonia aquimaris. The sequence goes on from NZ_JAPKFM010000035.1 coordinate 35,742, forward strand.
CATCGGCGCGCCGGAACCGGGTCCTGCTGTGAGGTGGCAAAAGTGACCTCGAGCCGGTCGGCCAGCCATCGCGCGAAGACCGCCGAACACGCGGCGGACACAGTGACCGCCACCAAGCCGTTGGCACCGGTCTGGATCGATCCCGACCAGGTCGCGACCACCCGGGTCACGATCGCAGCCACCGCCAGCGCGTTCACGATCGCCCACGCGACCCACATGCGGGTCAGGCGGCGTCGGGTGCGGTCGCGGTCGAGGTCGGTCCGGACGTCGGCGGCCTCGTGCAGCAGCACGGCCACGCCCAGCACGTTCACCAGCGGCACCACCGCCAGGAGCACGATCTGCCACCGTGGCCGTGGATCGCGACGATCAACGCAGCGGTAGGCCTCGGTACGCATGGCCATCACCCATCGCGCGAAGACGACGGTCGTGTACACGAAGCAGCCGAGTGCGAGCAGGCCACCGAAGATGACCAGGGTGGAGGTGACCAGATCCGTCCACGCCGGGACCGGCGTGGACCGGTTGATGATCAGCAAGACGTAACGCAGCAGATGCGCGACTGCGGCCAGCCCGAGCGCGGCAGCCAGGACGTACAGCGCACGGGTCAGGGCATCGGACAGTGCGCCACCACGCGAGGCGGCAGCCCGCCCGCCGGTCGCGTTGCCCAGGCCCCCGTCTGTGAGTCCCCCGTCCGTGAGTCCCCCGTCCTTGAGTCCCCATTGCGGGATGTAGACGTAGCGCGGGATGTAGCGGGGCCGCGCGACGAATTCCGGTCGGCGAATCGTCGGAATCGCCTCGGGTGGGCGTCGGGCCACCCACCGGACGTGTCGGCTCCGGTAGAGCCGGCCACTGCGCGGACCGCTTACCGGCGCCGGCCGTGACGGCGGTGCTGCCGGGGCTGGTGGTGCCGCCTGCCGCGGAGACCCGAGCAGATCCGAGTCGAGCACACGGAGCGGACCACCACATCGGGGGCAGCGCTCGCGTCCGGGGCGGTGGGGCGCCTGGATACGGCACCGCGGGCAGAGGTCGATCATTGCGAGCCGGCACTCCCGGTCTCGACGGGCTTGCCGTTCTCGACCCACGCGAGCATGCCGCCGCGGACACAGCTGCCCTCGTAGCCCATCTGGCCCAGGTACTGCAGCACACGCATCGACCGCCCGCTGGAGTGACACACGACGAGCAACTCGGCGTCGAGGTCGATCTCACCCAGTCGCGCGGGAACGTCACCGAGGGGGATGTGCAGCGCTCCCCGGACATGCCCGGACGCCCACTCGTCGGGCTCGCGCACGTCGAGCAGCACGCGGTCGGTGTCGTCGGTGAAATCGTTCGGGAGCTCGGTCACCGCCACCTGTCGGATGTCGCCCATACTCACGGAACCATGGTGGCACAGCCGTCCGGTCACGGGCGCGGATCATGCCCGGAACGCCTGTGCACAACTTCGACGCGCATGACTCGGATTGACACGGGCCGGACGCCGCACAACGGACTATGACGACCTGCATATATCTATCCACATGCCGCTTTGCCAAACCGATCGGAAGTGTGCATCGGCGACCATCAACCTGTGGATGAGACTGTGGAAATTGTGGAGAAACCCGGCCCGACCTCCGCCTCCGCTGTGACCGCTTTCACATGTGGTGTGATAGTCGTCACTGAAATGGTTGCTCAGTGTTACACACTCTTCACCAAAGTGCAGAGCTGGGTCACACCCGAAGAATCTTCCCCAACGTGCGCCATCCTGTGGATAACTTGGGGAGAACGGTGCACAACTGCTCAACGAGGCGGCCGAACCGGCCTTTCTGCGCAAGTCAGCGAAGTTCGGTTCTGATGGGCCGATCGAGCACTTCGAGGGCACCGGTCACCGCGTTCTGTACAACGTTCTGCACGCTCACCTGCCCGCCGAGGAGCCGCGCGAGCAGCGGCTTGGGTGCGTCGATCACAGTGATCTCCGCATCCGGGTAGCGCTCGGCGATCACCGACCGCATGACGCCGATCGCGTCGACCAAGCCCACTTCGACCGCGCGGCCACCCACCCACAGGTCACCACTGAACAACTCCGCGTCGGGCGCGTTCAGCTTCTTGCCCCTCCGCTGCCGCACCCAGCTGATGAACGCCTCGTGCAACTCGCCCTGCAGACCGCGCAGCCACTCGACGTCCTCGGGCCGCTCCGGCGAGAAGGTGTCGAGGCGGGCCTTGTTGTCACCCGCCGTGTAGAGCCGACGTTGGACACCGAACCGGGAGAGCACATCGGACAGGCCGAAACCCGAGGAGACCACCCCTATCGACCCGATCATGGAGGTGTGAGCGGCAAAGATCTCGTCGGCGGCGCAGGCGATCCAGTATCCGCCCGACGCCGCGACGTCCTCGCAGAAGGCGAGTACCGGCACGCCCTTCTCCGCCGACAGTTGCCGGATGCGTTCGGCGATGTACTCCGACTGCGCGGGCGATCCGCCGGGTGAGTTGATCACGATGACGACAGCCTTGACGTGCTCGGTGCCGAACGCCCGCTTGAGGATGGGCTCGACGCCGTCGGTGCTGATCCCGTGACGTCCCACGCCGGTCGGCCCGATCGGGCCGTCGAGCCGGACGACGGCAACCCGGTCCGCGCGAGAACGCGCCACACGCTTGGCGATCGATCTGAAGGGTCCACCGGTCATGCGGCCGAGTGTAATGCGCGGCCCCGCGCGCTCGACGGCCCTAGACTTTCGGCGTGCGAATCCGATGGCTTACGGCGTTCTTGGATTTCCCGTCCGACCAGTTCGGCGCCGAGGTGACGTTTTGGCGGGCGATCGCCGGCAGTACCGTGTCACCGCCTCGGGGCGAGCACCGCGAGTTCGCTTCGCTCGAACCGTTCAACGGGGATCCGCATCTGCGGGTCCAGCGCATCGACGAGGGGCCGGGCGGCATTCACCTCGACCTGCACGTCGACGATCTGGGCGCGGCAACCGATGAAGCGATCCGGCTGGGCGCCAACATCCTTCGCAGCAGCCTCGACACCGGGTGGGTGTCGCTGACGTCACCGGCCGGATTTGTCTTCTGCCTGGTCGCGTGGCAGGGGGAATCAGTACGTTCGCGACCCATCCGGTGGCCCGGCGACACGATCAGCATCATCGATCAGGTATGCATCGACGTGCCGCACGGCGCGTGGGACCGCGAAATCGAGTTCTGGTCTGCGATCACCGGCCGTCCGACGACGCCCACCAGCCGCCCCGAGCTGGTACGCCTGTCCCGCGACCCCGCCCTCGCGATCGGAATCCTGTTGCAACGCAACGGTCCCGACGATCCCTCCCAGACCGCGTCGGGCCATCTGGACCTGGCAGCCAATGCCGTCGAGGACGAGGTGGCGCGACATGAGGACTGGGGCGCCGAGGTCGTCGAACGCCTCGAGCAGTGGACAGTGATGCGCGACCCCGTGGGCCGCCGATACTGCATCACCAACCGCAACCCACGCACCGGGGACTGATCCGGCCTCAACCGTTTCCGTCGAGGAATTGTTGCAGCAGTTGAACTTCGGTTTCCAGATCGTCACGCTGCGATGACGACAGCTCGATCATCACCTCCAGGTGGACGCGCCCGTCGGCGATGCGCCAGGACCCGGCCAGCCATCCGTCGACCAGCACGAACCCTGGCGATCGTCCGTTGGGAGTGCGCAGCCGGCCGAATCGCTCCTTCTCAGCGATCCGCCGCCGGTCGGCCTGCGCGACAAGCACATTGTCATACGGCGCCAGCAGCCTGATCGGCGCCGGCCGATCGGCGTCGACGATGTCGAGACCCTCCAGGTCGAACAACCGCTCACCGTCGGGCCCGATGCGCTCCACGAGTTCCCAATCGGCCTCCATCTCCTCGACCAACGGCGTGAGCCTGGTCAACCCACACCAGCTCTGGATGCCCGCAACGGTGGCTGGGCCGAAGCCGCGCAGATATAACCGGATCAGATCACGGCGCGCCTCATCGCCGGTAACCGCCGGCTCCCCCGAGCCGACCCAGTCGTCGAACAGCCGATACGTCGGTGCGGCCGACCCCCGCCACAACCCACGCGGTGGTACCTGGACCAGCGGAAGGGCGCACCGCGCCACCGCAACGAGAGTCGACGCCGGCGCGTCGGGATGACGTTCCTGCAGCGCACGGCCGAGTTCGGTACCCGACAACGACCCGCCCGCCAGCAACTCGGCGGCATCGGTCACGACATCCGCGGGCCGCACCCCGTTCAGCTTGCGCGCATGTATGGCCAGTTCCGCGTCGAGCGCCGGCTGCGCGAGCGGTCGTACCCAACGGGCGTCCTCGGCATCCATCAGGAAGACCGTGGACCGCAACATCGCCATCCGAACGACTTCGCGGTCGGTGAGCAGATCGTCGAGTTCGGACGGGTCGAAATCGGCGATGCGCGAGGCCAGTCCGAAGAACGGCGCACGCGGGTCCTGCGCCTGCAGGCCCACGCACCGGTCGAGCACCTCGATGGCGTCCTCGGCGACTCGCTCCAGCAGGTGCTGGCGATGTAGCAGCGTCCGGTTCCACTGACCGGTGGTGATCTTCTCGGCCACCTGCTCAGGCGGCGGGATAACGCAGGCCGGTGGCGGCGTGGCAGCGGTAGCCGTGCGGGTTCTTCGCGAGGTACTGCTGGTGGTAGTCCTCGGCGTAGTAGAAGCGGCCGTCCCCGGCGTCGGCGAGCGGGCTGATCTCGGTGGCGATGGGCCCGAGCCCCGCCTGCCTCAGCACGGTCTCGAACTTCTCCGCGCTCTGCGCGGCTAGCCGAGCGTCGGCGTCGGTCAGGGTGTAGATCGCCGACCGGTACTGCGTCCCCACATCGTTGCCCTGCCGCATCTCCTGGGTGGGATCGTGGCTCTCCCAGAAGACCTTCAGGACGCCTTCGAGGTCGATCACCTCGGGATCGAACACCACGAGCACCGATTCGGTGTGTCCGGTGCGTGCGCTACATACCTCGTTGTAGGTCGGATTCGGCGTGTACCCGCCTGCGTAGCCGACGGCAGTGGTGTACACGCCGGGCAGCTGCCAATAGATCTCTTCGATCCCCCAGAAACACCCACCGGCCAGAATCACCGCCGACAGACCTCGGCCGAAGTCCCCGATGCCGAGATCGCCGTCGGGGAATTCCGGGTCGATCGCACCCCGGAGCGGGTGGTGCAGGAGCAGATGCTCATCGGCGACCGGGATTCCCTCGGCGCGACCCGGCAGCGCCCGTTCGGGCGAGATCATTTCCCGTTTGTGTGATCGCGAGGAAAGAAGCTGGTCAAGCCATGACATGCGTCCGATCCTACGCGTCGCCGGCGCCGCCACGGGTTGATGGATTTCGCAAGGTCTGCCTATCATGTCCCCCACGTCGGGGTTGTGATCATGGTCACTCCGGCTGGGATCAGCGACGACGAAGGGTGTTCATGGCAACGCACGCGAGTTCTGAACTCCGGCGGGCCCTCGGCTCTCGGCCGAGCACCCCGCGCGCCACCTATGACGTCCGGTCGGCGTGCGTCGGGACGGCCGCGAGCACCCTCGCACTGGTTGCCCTCCTCGTCCTGTTGATGCTGCTCTGAGCTACTTTTCCGGGCCGATTCTCGGCCCGCAGACTTCAACCACACTTGAAGTAGATTGTGCCGCAGTGTTTGCAATCGCCCATGTGGTGGGTAAGGGTGGAAGTACTCGCGCTACCCGACATCGGGCTCCGTTGTCCGATGCCTGTGATCCACGCGCGCAGTGACAAACGAGCAGCACCTCAGAGAGGATTATCGTGGCTGAATACACCTTGCCGGATCTCCCTTACGACTATGCGGCGCTCGAGCCGCATATCTCCGGCAGGATCATGGAGCTCCATCACGACAAGCACCACGCCACTTACGTCAAGGGCGCCAACACCACTCTGGAGAAGCTGGCCGCGGCCCGCGAGGACGGCACCATCGCCGACAAGGTGTACGGCCTGTCGTCGACGCTCGCTTTCCATCTCGGTGGCCACACCAACCACTCCATCTTCTGGAAGAACCTGTCGCCCAACGGAGGCGACAAGCCCGAGGGTGATCTGGCCGCCGCGATCGACGATCAGTTCGGCAGCTTCGACAAGTTCCAGGCACACTTCACCGCCGCCGCCACCACGCTGCAGGGCAGTGGCTGGGCGATCCTGGGTTACGACACCATCGGCGGCAAGCTGGTGATCCTGCAGCTCACCGACCAGAGCGGCAACATCCCCGCGGCCATCATTCCGGTCGTCATGCTCGACATGTGGGAGCACGCCTTCTACCTCGACTACCAGAACGTGAAGCCCGACTACGTCAAGGCCTGGTGGAACGTCGTCAACTGGGCCGACGCCGCGGAGCGCTACGCCACCGCGAGCAGCCAGGGCAAGGGACTCATCGTCCCGGCCTGACGCCCCGTCGGCAGCAGATGTGCAGCGCCGCCCGGTTCGGATCTCCGAGCCGGGCGGCGATTGTCTGTACGGGGGGGCCTGCTCAGAGCAGGATCGTTACCGTGATCGCCGCGGCACACGCAACGCCCACCACCGTCAGCACCACCGCATCGGTGCGACCCGGCCGCGACGGGTAAGCCGCCAGCCGGCCGGTACCGCCACGCGCGGTGATGGCCTCGGCCATCTCCGAACTGCGCCGCAACGCACTCGACATCGCGGCAGTGATCATGTCGAGCACACCCATCTCCGCCGCCGGATGGCCGCTGCGGGGCGGCGCCGACGGCCGCAGCCGATGTGCTGCCCGCAACATCCGCAGTTCGTCGATCAGCATCGGCATCCCCCGCAGACACAGGGCTATGGCGACAGCCCACTCGTCGACCGGCAGCCGGAAGATACGCAATGGCCGCATCAGGGTCGCGATCGCCGGGGCGATGTCGGCCATCGGCGTCGTCCAGATCACCAGGATCGAACTCGCCACCAGCACCAACCCGAGGGTGACCGCCCGCAGGTACACGATTAGCGCCGCTGGACCGAACATCACGTTGAGCAGGCCGCCGGCGATGATCAGACCCCAGAACCACCAGGGCGGCCGCGGGATGGCACCCAACGGGATGCCGGCGGCAATCGCGGTGATCACCACGAACGCCGCCACCATGCCCAGCGACGGCCACGACGGCAGCACCCACGTCATCACACTGAGCAGCAGCACGACGATGAGTTTCGTGCCCGCCCACAGACGATGAACCATGGAGTCGCCGGGCACCTGGCGCAGCGGGATCGTACGCACACTCATTCGGCAGCCTCCCCGGTTGCACGCTGAAACGACTGCTGCCCGGAGATCCCCGGGGCGTCGACCACTGTCAACGTGCCGTCGGTGAGCCGAACCCGCCGACTGACCACCGCGTCGAGATCGGACAGATCGTGCGAGATGATCACGATCGTCATCCCCTCGGCACGCAGCCGTCCGAGCATCTCGACGATCTCGGCACGGGCATACGGGTCCACCCCGGCGAGCGGTTCGTCGAGGATCAACACCTTGGGTCGCCGCGCGATGAGCCCGGCGAGCACCACCCGACGCATCTGGCCGCCGCTGAGGGAATCGGTTCGGCGCGCGGCCATCTCACGCGGCAAGCCCACCGCCTCGAGTACCCGGGCGACCTCCGCGCTGCCGACCTCGATTCCGCCGGCGGCCATGATCTCGTCGCCGACGGTCTGCTTCTGCAACTGCAGCCGGGCGTGCTGGAACGCCAGTGCGACCTCCCCGACCTTGTCGGTACTCGGCGCGCCGTCGAGGGTCGCGGTGCCCTCCGACGGCGCGATCAGTCCGGCCATCACCCACGCCAGGGTGGTCTTGCCCGAGCCGTTTCCGCCGACGATGAGCAGCCCGTCGCCGCGATGCACGGTGATCGACACGTCGTGCAGCGCGCGCACCGCCCACGGCGAACCGGCGAGATAGGTGTGCCCGACCCCCTGCAGCATCAGCAGCGGCTGCGCCGGCCGCGGACCGAACCCGCCGGCCTGCGCCACCGGCGTCGGCCGGGCCGGTTCCTCGACCATGCCGGGGCGCGGCACCCAGTGCGGCGGATGCGGGATCACCCGACCGTTGTGCAAGTGGATGATGCGGTCGGCGGCGGCGGCCTCGGCACCCCGATGGGTGATCAGCACGACGGTCATGCCGCGCCGGCGCGGCAGATCGGCGAGCAGCGCCAACAGCTCGTCACGTCCGGTCGGGTCGACCATCGAGGTCACCTCGTCGGCCACCAGCAGATCCGGGTCACGCGCCAGGGCGGCAGCGATGGCCAGCCGTTGCTGCTGACCGCCGGACAGATCCGACGTCTCGCGATCCCCCAAACCGGACAGGCCGACCTCGCCGAGCAGTGCCTCCACGTCCACCTCGGCGCCGAAGGGCAGACCCCAGACCACGTCGTCGGCCACCCGCGAGCCGAGCATCTGGGTCTCTGGTCGCTGCAGGACCATCGCCGTGCCGCCGTGGCGTCCGAGACCGGCGGCGCCGGGCCGCGTCACCGAGCCCGTCGTCGGCGCCCGGCCGGCGAAGATCTTGGCCAGGGTGGACTTGCCCGACCCGTTCGCGCCGACCACGGCGACGAACTCACCGCTGCCCACCGATACGTCGACGGCGTCGAGCACCACCGGACCGTCCGGCCGGTAGCGGAACCCGACATCGGTCAGGTGCAGGGGCAGCGGGCCCACCTGCGCCGATTCGCGATCCGCGGTGCCCGCGTCCAGGGTGTCCTCGCTCGGGATGTCGGCGAGCCTCGCGATGACCCCGCCGAGCAACCACCAGGCCACCGCCAGCGACACCACGGTCCCCAACGCGCCGGACACCCACATCCACACCCACCAGTGATCGACCATGCTGGTGCCGAGCGAGTCGACGGTGTCGGCCAGTCCGGTGAGCCCCGGAACCTGGTTGAGCAGTTTCACCAGGCCGCCGACGGTATTGCCGAGGGCCTCCAGCGCCAGCGTGCGCAACGGCACCAGGATGAGCAGCAGCAGCACCGAGATCCCGCCGATCACCGGGGCCGCGACGAGGCCGGCGAGCGCGAGGGTGCCGATGCCCCGGCCACGCCGTTTGGTGTCGCCGACGATGCCGCCGACCAGCGCCGACCCAAGCACCGTGGCCGCCGCCCCGGTGCCTGCCATCGCGAAACTGACCCCGGTGGCGGCCACCGACGCCGCGATCAACGCCCGCGGCCGGGTGCGCGCAGCGACCAGGGCCAGCGGGACGGGCGCCAACAACCCGACCGCCGTCGCCAGCGGCACCACAGCGGCGACGACGATCGCCGCGACCGTCAGGCCACCGAAGATCGCGATTGACGCCATCTCCATCGGGCGCAGCGGAACAGACTTACTCACCTCATCCAGTGTGCCTGGTGGGTCCGACGGTCCCGCCGTGTGTCCGCCTCATCACACTGAAGAGGCTCGGCCGGTGACGTCCGAGCGTCCACACCCGGGTTACGTCGTGTAAAAGAACCGTCACAACAACCGTGTTCGAGTTGTCAGCACCGGCGTCGAGGTGGATTCTTCTTCCACAGGATCCGATTTTCGATCCGGGTCCTCGTCCGGGAGTAAGAACCCTGTGGCAGAGGGAGATCAGTGATGACGACTTCCATACCCATCGGCCTGACGCCGTTCCACTTCGAAGGGGAACTCAACGGCATCCTGATCTCGGGTCGGTGGCCCGAGTCGACGCTCGAATGGACGCAGACGCTGGTGGCCTCCGTCCGAATCGCGTGCCGGCCCGGCTTCCTGCCCACCACCACCATCTTCGGGGTCGTCGAAGAGCGTCCCGACGATGCCGACGCCGACGCGGTCGGGATGATGGTCGCGGTGGGCAATGTCGTCGACGACAGCTTCGTGGAGGCGGGCCGCTTCCTCACCAATCCGCCGGCGCTGGTGATGCTGCACCCGCCGTCGCAGACCCGACCGTCGTTGCCCGAGTGCGCCGACGTCGCCTCCGGATGCGTGCTGCTGCCCGGCCTGCCCGAGCTCGGTCTCGAACACCGCGCCGGCTGGGCCGAGGCCGAGGCCGACGGCACGGTGGTGAATCTGCGCAACCAGGTCGGGATCGACCCCAACGCCGACCCCGACACCGCGGTACTGGCGATGTTGCTGGCGGCCTGACGAGATCGTCGAGATCTGGAGTCGTGCGTCGCGAGTTCGTTTCCTGAGTTCGGCACGAGAACTCGACGTCTGCGTACACATGGGGTCATCGCCCGGCCCGGTCCCGCCGGCCGGCTACGTCCCCCCGTACAAAACGAACAGCTGGGTGCGCGCCGAGGCAAGGTTCAGAATGAGAGGACTCGGGCCGTGTCAGGATCGGCAGATGGCCTACCCCTACCGAGACTTCGGATGGCTCGCAATCGACTACCGGTGGACTAGTAGATGCTGAAAGGGCTCTGTTGCGCGGCGTTGTCGTTCAGCGCTCACAACACTTGGACCGTCATACCGGCATACCTCTATATAGCCAGTCTTTTAGCCGATAATCATCGTTTGTCAGCGGACATGAAAAACTGCCCATGGGCGGTCACGAAAGTGCCCGCTGACGGCCAATAAGGACTGCCCACTCGCGGTCACGAAGCTGCCCGTCGGCGGACACGATTTTGCCCACACCTGTCTCATCCGACGGCGCGTCTGCGCTGAGCGGGTCTCTCCCGTGGCTTCGATAGCGATGCCTAGTCGTATCGAACTCACTCACGGGAGAGGCCCCTCTTGAAGTCTGACGGAGAACTCAC
>NZ_JAPKFM010000036.1:0-45971 GCF_026262595.1 Gordonia aquimaris
CGCCTCACCGCTGTGTGTGCGAATGTGATGAGGTGACTGCCGCGTCTGCCACCCCCTCCGCACCGAACCGGTCGATCTGCATTCTCGGACTCGGACTCATCGGGGGCTCCCTGATGCGTGCACTGCAGATCGACGGGCATCGAGTGTTCGGGTACAACCGTTCCGCCGAGACCGTCGATGCCGCGATCGCGTCCGGCCACGATGCGTCCACCGACCTGGTGTCCACACTGGAGCGCGCGGCGGTCGACGACGCCCTCCTGGTGCTCGCAACACCCGTCACCACCATCGACGAGCTGCTCACCGAGGTGGTCGCGCATGCGCCGAACTGTCTGTTGACCGATGTGATCAGTGTGAAGCGGGCGGTCGCCGACGCGGTCGCCCGCCACGCCCCCGGGGTGCGGTACGTGGGTGGGCATCCGATGGCCGGCACCAGCCGGTCCGGGTGGTCGGCGACCGACCCCGATCTGTTCCGTGATGCGATGTGGATGGTGTCGACCGAGGACGGCACGGATGCGAACGACTGGTCGGCGGTGGCCTCGTTGGCCCGCGCTGTCGGCGCGCTGGTGGTGCCGGCCGCGCCCGACGCGCATGATCGGGCCGTCGCGGCGATCTCACATCTGCCCCATCTCACCGCAGCGGCCACCGCAGCGGTGGGTGCCGGCGAGAGCGAACTGGCGTTACGCCTGGCCGCGGGCAGCTTCCGCGACGGTACGCGGGTCGCCGCGACGGCCCCGGGCTTGCAACGGGCGATGTTGGAGGCCAACCGGATAGCACTGCTGAATGTGCTCAGCGAGACCATCGACCGGCTGCTGGCCGCACGCGACGAGCTGCGCGACAACGGCACCGTGGAGATCCTGGTGGACGACGGCCACCGATCCCGACTGGCCTATGAAGCGATCGCCGGATCGGAACCGGTGCCCATCACCGGGGTAACGGTCGGCGAGCCGGGCTGGGCGCAGCAGCTACGCCGCCAGGCGCACCAGGCCCGCGTCTGGCTGGGCTGAGCCGAACATCAGACCCGGGTGGCCAGGCCCGCATAGTCGATGACGAATCCGTTGTCGTCCACCGTCATCGACGACGTCACGATCGGCGACACCACGTCGATCCCGTCGGCGGTCGGGGTGTAATGCAGGGTGGCCGGCTCCACGTTTCCGCTGGGCAGATACAGGTAGACCACGGGAACGTCGATCTCGCCGCCATCCCGGTGCAGCCCATGACGACGGATCGGCAGGGCGTTGAACATCGGAGACAACGCGAGGTCGATGTCCTCGGCACCATTGAAGTCGCTGCGCTGCGTGCCGTCGGTGGTCTGGACCAACCAGTTGTGCTCACCGTCACGAGTGATCGCCATCTGTGTTTCGCCGCTCGCTCGCACCAAATGCAGCGACAGACGTTTGGTGACGCCGCTGTCGTTGGTGACGAGTTCGTAGGACGCCGAGAACGCCTCGTGGGTGTCGGTGGCTGCGGCGATGATGCGGCCGTAGGCCTTGATCCGGGCGCCGTTGACCAACAGGCGCACCTGTTCGAGCCGGTCAGCGCCCTCGCCGCGCCAGGTGACCATCGTCTTGAGGTCGGGCGCCGTCGACGAGCCGCCCGACCCGGCGGTGTTCTCGGAAGCAGTTTGCGAAGCACTCACGGATCTACGGTAGCGACCTGGGCACCGACGTACACACTCGATGGGCAGGCTGACGCCCTGATCGGTGACCACGCTCACCTCAGGCCCGGCAGGACACGGTCCGGCGCGGTGACTGCGCGGTGATCCGATCCTCGGCGACCACGCGGCCATCAACGGTGATCGTGCATCGCGCTTCGCCCTCGCCGGCGAGCACCAGCACCCGGAGCGGATTGGCCGAGCCGGTGAAAGTGACGGTCCAGGCCGCCGACGCCCCGACCGTCGTACGCAGACCCACATCGTCGACGTAGAGGATCGTGCTCGGCGAGCTGGCGGCCACTTCGTAGGTGACCTCCTTGCCCGCGGTACGTGCCGAATCACCGGGCCCCCCGGGCGCGCCGGGTGCTGCGGTCGGCGGCTGAGTGGGTAGTTCGGAGATCACCATCGGCAACGTCGGTTGGGTGACGGGTTCGTCGCCACGCAGCGCGGCCCGCCCGACCGTCAACGCCAGCAGCCCGAGCGCTGCGACCGCGACGAGCGCGACAAGACCGACGAGACGTCGATCCGACGGCGGCCGGCGCGGGCCGTCGACTCCTTCGCCGCGCTCGTACGGCCGGGCCCCGTCGGCGAGTACGCCATCGGCGGGTGCGCCGGGTGGTGTGCCCGTCGGTGAGTCGCCGTGGGGTGCCTGTCCGGATGCACCAGTCGGTTGGCCGGGAACGAACATCGGTGTGCCGTCCGGGGCATAGCCGAGCGGCGGATACAGCTGGCCGTAGATCGGTGTCCGATAGAGATCATCCGGTGGCGGCGGTGCCGACCGGGGCGGCGTTCCGGTGGGATCTCCCATCGTCGGCCTCCCGTCGTGTCGGCGACCGGCAGTGCGCCGGCCGTGGGCTCCTGCGCCCACCCTTCGACACTACGTCGGCCCAGAGGTCACCGCCGCCACCGTCCCGGGCCCGCGATCACCCGACCGCCTTACCGCGCCGTCGCCTCAGCTCGTTGCGGGTCGGCTCCCTGCGCACCGAACTTCAGCTTGCCGTCCTCGAACAGCAGCGGGTACAGCAGACCGCCGATGAGTCCGCCGAGCAGCGGCGCCAACCAGAACAGCCACAGTTGGGCCGGCGCCCCGTCTCCGTTGAAGAAGGCCACCGCGGTGGACCGCGCCGGATTCACCGACGTGTTGCTGATCGGGATCGAGATCAGGTGGATCAGGGTCAGGCACAGGCCGATGGCCAGCGGGGCGAACGTGCTGGGTGCCTTGCCACCGGTGGTGCCCAGCACGACGAGCAGGAAGAAGGCCGTCAGCAGGACTTCGGCGATGAGCACCGCCAGCAGGGAGTACCCATCCGGCGAGTTTTCGCCGTACCCGTTGGCGGCCATCCCGCCGATACGGTCGAATCCGTCTTTGCCGCTTGCTATCACGAGGAGCAGGAGCCCGGCGAGCAGTCCACCCACCACCTGCGCGATCCAGTAGCCCGGCAGGTCTTTCCACGCGATCCGGCCGCCGACCGCCGCGCCGAGGGTGATCGCCGGATTGAAGTGTCCGCCGGAGATGTGGCCGACCGCGTAGGCCATGGTGACCACGGTCAGACCGAAGGCGAGCGCGACACCGAGGTAGCCGATGCCGACTTGATAGTTGTCGCCGCCATCGGTGGCCTCCGCGATCTGTTTGGCAGCGAAGATCGCTGAACCACAGCCTCCGAATACCAGCCAGAACGTGCCGAACAACTCCGCAGCCAATTTTGCGACGGGTGAGGACGAGTTCATGCCTGAACCTTTCGGGTAAACGTCACGACATCGATCTCGCGAGTCACGATAACGGAGATGGGCTTGCTATCGGTGAATCCTGCGAAAACTCTGCCGCGCCGTTTCCGAGCTCTGATCGCGGCGGCGATCAGAGCGCCGGGATCACATGGTCGATCAGCAGGGGCGCGAGATCCTCGGGCAAGGGCCTGTCCTCGAGATCCAGCCAACGGATCTCGGCGATCTCGGCGGAAGGCGTGAGTTCGTCGACGACACCGTCGTAGCCGAATACTGTTGCTTCGATGTCACATCCGGACTCGTTGGCCGCCGCCGATCGGAACTCTCCCCAGCAGCGCAACCGATGTGCCGGAATGACGAGACCCACTTCCTCCGCACACTCGCGCGATGCCGCTGCGACCGCCGATTCCGATGTCTCCGGTTTTCCGCCGGGGAGCATGAACCGCGACGTCCCCCGCTTGCGAACGGTGAGCAGGCGTCCACGTCGGTCCCGGATGACGACTCCGCTGACAACGATGATCCGTGGGGTGCTCGACACCCGGTGATCGTACGGCCCAGACAGGCTCGACTGCGGCGGTGACCGCTGTGTCTGAGTTGTCCACAGAATCTACTCACATGTGTGTAATTCGATTCGGGACGATGTGCACAGGCTCCCGAGCGAGCAGACCCGCAACAACGACACACGCCCCGTCACCTGGTGGTGACGGGGCGTGTGTCGAGTGCGCCCGTAGGGATTCGAACCCCAAACCTTCTGATCCGTAGTCAGATGCTCTATCCGTTGAGCTACGGGCGCGTGCTATTCAGTTGTACTCCCACGGTCGGCGTGACCGTAGGTCGGCGGAGGCGAGAGGATTTGAACCTCCGGTCCCGTGTTAGCGAGACAACTCATTAGCAGTGAGTCCCATTCGGCCGCTCTGGCACGCCTCCTTGGCGGAGTCCTTTCGAACTGCCGAAGCGAAAGGTTACACACACTGTGCGCCACGAAGCAAACCGCGACTACGGCCGACCGGCTGCGACCTGACCACGGCCACACAACTACATTTGACGGGTGGCTTTGCGTATCCGAGAAGACCTTGCCGACCTGCCCGTCTACGTGCCCGGCAAGACGTTCCCCGGCGCGGTGAAGCTGGCGAGCAACGAAGTCACCGAGGGCCCACTGCCCAGCGTGCGCGAGGCCATCGGGGCGGCAGCGGCCGCCGTCAACCGCTATCCCGACAACGGCATGGTGGAGCTCACCGCAGCCCTGGCCAAGAAGCTCGGTGTCACCGAGTCCGAGGTTCAAGTCGGATGCGGGTCGGTGATCCTGTGCCAGAACCTGATCACCGTCACCAGCGGCCCCGGCGACGAGGTGGTGTTCGGCTGGCGCTCCTTCGAGACCTATCCGTTGGCGACCCGGGTCGCCGGTGCGACGCCCGTGCAGGTGCCGCTGACGTCGGACCTCACCTACGACCTGCCGGCGATGGCGGCCGCGATCACCGACCGCACCCGGCTGATCTTCGTGTGCAACCCGAACAATCCCACGGGAACGGTCGTGGAGGCCGACGCACTGCGTCAGTTCCTGCTTACGGTGCCATCGGACATCATCGTCGCGCTCGACGAGGCGTACTTCGAATACCTGCGGCTGGGTCCGTCGCAGGCTTATGACGCCCTCGAACTGCGGCGCGAGTTCCGCAACCTGGTGGTGTTGCGCACGTTCTCCAAGGCGTATGGGCTGGCGGGGTTGCGGGTCGGCTATGCGCTCGCCGACCCGGAGGTGATCGTCGCGCTCGGCAAGGCGCACGTCCCGTTCTCGGTCAACAGCATCGCCCAGCAGGCTGCGCTGGCCTCGCTGGCCGCCGAGGACGAACTGCTGGCCCGCACCGACGCAGTCGTCGCCGAACGCACTCGGGTGAGTGGCCGACTGCGCGATCTCGGCTACCGGGTGCCCGATTCGCAGGCGAATTTCGTGTGGCTGAACCTCGGCGACGACACGATCGAGTTCGCGCAGGCCTGCGTCGAGGCAGGGGTGGTGGTGCGTCCGTTCGCCGGCGACGGTGTCCGGGTCACGGTCACCCACCCGGCCGAGGACGACATCTTCCTGCGCTTCGCCGAGCAGTGGGCGGCGCGAACGAAATCCTGAGGTCACCGCACCTTGGATTTTTTGATCAGAGGCCGCGAGAGATGGTGGGCCAGGCCTTCGCAAGATCCTGCTCCCAATAGATCCAGCTGTGGGTGCCGATCAGCCGGAAGCCGTCGGTGAAGGCCACATTATTGGCGCGCAGCGTCGCTGCGAACTCCAACGAGCAGCGCCACGCGCCGAGTTCGAGCGCCGATCCGGCGGCGGTCACCGCCTCACGCGGTCCATCTTCGGGATCGTAGGGCGCGGTGAGATCGCGGGGCCCGATCGCCCCGGAACCTGCTGCGATGAAGATGTCCTTGCCACGGAGCTTGTCGAGATGCTTGCTGGGATCGTGCGCATCCCAGTTCGCCGAGCCGAACGGCCCCCACATGTTGGTGGCGTCACCGCCACTCTTGGCGACGGTGGTGCGGACGTAGCTCTCGTTGACCGGCCCCGACACCGGCGGGCAGCCACTCAGCGAGGCGATCCCGCTGTAGAGGCTCGGGTTGCGCATGGCCAGGGTGAACGCCGACTGCCCGCCCATCGAGAGGCCGACCACCGCATTGCGGCCCGTCCCGTCGAAGCGGTCGTCGATCAGCGGGGGCAGTTCCTTGGTCAGAAACGTTTCCCACTGCGGCTTGCCCAGGGCGGCGTCACGCTGCACCCAGTTGGTGTAAAAGCTGCCCGCGCCGCCGGTCGGCAACACCACATTGACGTTCTTGTCGGCGAAGAACTTGCCGGCCTTGCCCTTGGTGATCCAATCGCTGACGTCCTCGCCGGCGTCGGCCCCGTCGAGCAGGTAGACGGTCGAACGCGGCCCCGACGAATACTGCGGCGTGAGTACCGAGACCTTGACCTTGCCGCCCATGGATGGGGAGTCCACCCAGATGTCGGTCCGCAGCGGGCTCAGCTTCGACGACTTCGAGATCTCGGCGACCTTGGTGTCCGCGTGCGCCACCCCGGGCGCAGCGAGCACTCCGATGAGTACGGCGGCGACCACCGCCGGCCACCGATACGACTTCCGCATGTCATCCCTCACAACACGACGTGCCGCCCGCGACTTCGTCGTGCGGGTCGTCCGAAAATTACGGATCGCGGCACTCCCCATCGAACCGCGGCGTCCTACGACCAGAGTACTGATCGGTAGGCGCCTTCCGGAACCCCGACACTATGCTGCAGGTCGCGCCGGCGCACGCCAGCAGATTCCCCGGGCGCAGGCTCCGGGGGATCACCAACCAGGAGACCGCTGATGCCCGAGTCACACAATTCGGCCGCCGCGCCCGGCGCCGGTCTCGATGCCGACGGCTTCGCGTTCGTCGCGCGGGTCCCGGTGCGCTGGTCGGACATGGACGCGTTCGGTCACGTCAATCACGCCCGGATGGTCACGCTGATGGAAGAGGCACGGATCGAATGGCTGATGGCGGCCAGGAGTGTCGCCGAGTCCGACGACGACGTCGCCGCGCTGATCATGAGCGCGATGATCGTGCACGTCGAGATCCGATATCAACGCCAACTGCGCCACGACGACACCCCACTGCAGGTCGGCATGTGGATCACCGGCCATCGTTCGGTGGACTTCACCATCGGCTACGAGATCCGGGCATCCGACGACGACCAGACGGCGAAGGCCGCGTGCGTGGCGAGCACCCAGATGGCCGTCGTCGACACCGAGGCGCACACGTTGCGCCGACTGAGCCCCACGGAGAAGGGATACCTACGATCCTGGATGCGGGCTCAGGACGGCTCGTAGCGCGCCGGCAGTTCGTGCGCGGCACCCGGTGAGAGCCGAGCGATGTTGCCTTGCAACACATCCCGATAGATGCGGAGCTGCTCTTCACCGCTGCGCACCTGCTCGGTGAGCCGCTTGGTGTTGTCCACCGACATCTCCCGGTCACCGGAGCGAGCGATGAGTTCGCCGATCCGGTCATCGATGGTGGTGGTCCGGTTGTACTCCGCGAGCACCCGCAGTTCGACGGCCGCGGACTCGACGACTGCGGCGACATCGCCGAGCGCCTGCACCCGGTCGATCAGTTCGGTCCACACCGGGCGCAGCGTCTTCTCCCGCCGGTCGATGTGTTCGGCGAAGGACTGGTCGAACCCCCCGTTGCGCTTGGCCCGGTCCAGATCGATGCGCACCGCACGCAGCGCGATGACGTCCGCGGCGATCTCGGCGAGTTCCGCGTGCAGGTTCACCTGGGTGCGCTGCAGTTCGAAATGATCCGACAGCCAGGCCGGGTTGCCGACGATCCGGTCGTAGAAGTGCCCCGCCACGAACAGCAGCGTCTCGTAGCCGTCGACGAACGTCGCCGCACCGGCGGTCGCCGACGCCGCCGGCGCCGGTTCCTCGCGATCGGGGGCCAAGATCTGGCTTGCCCACTCACCGGCCTGCGGATATCCGGACTTCGACGCCACCTGACCGACGACACCGGCCAAGCGGTCGAAGGCAGCGGTCCCGGCGCGGCGCATGTAGCCCGAGGTGTGCACGTTGGGGGTGGGAGTGCACAACAATCCCGCGAACAACCGCTCCCGCTCCTCGATCTCGAGGTAGACGTTCTCGCGTCGTTCCCGCCGGATGGCGCGGGTCCCACCGGCGAACACACCTTTGGCCGTCACGATGTGTTTGCGGGCGTCGTCTCGTTTGCGATGCAGACCATTGATGCGGTTGCGCATCACGGCGGCCACGACGCCGGGCACCATCGGGTTGTCCAACTGTTGTTCGGCCTGGGCGATGGCCCGCTGCAGTCTCCGCAGATCGCCGAAGCCGCCGGGTAGCACCGGCAACGGCAGGCCGGTAGAGATCCGGCGCACCACGATGGCGCGTCCGGCGGGGGTGAGGAAGCCCGATGCGATCAGGGTGGCTGCGGTGTCGGTGAGCTCCGGGCGTTCACCCGGTACCCGCGATTGATCGCACCACGTGCGCAACTCGTCATCTGTCGTGGTCCCGGCAGGAACGCCGGGACGCCGGTTGTCGACCATTCCAGTCAATCCTCGATTCCCACCCGGATCCGCCGTCGTGTCCCGCCGATCCTACCCGCGCTCGACGAGCGGCTCGGGCGTGCGCGCGTGCGTGATCGGCCGGGTGATGCGGCGCAACAGCCAGGCCACGGGCACGCTGATCGCCGACGTCAGCAGGAAGGCTACCGCGGTGGAACCGGAGAACACCCGCCATCCGATCAGGTCCATGACCACCTCCAGTACGACGAGGTGAACGAGGAAGAATTCATAGGAGATCTCGCCGAACCACACCATCGGCCGACTGCCACACAGCCGCGCCCACCACTCGCGTCCGTCACCGCCCCGGATCGTCAGCGGTCCGATCACGCCGACCGCGACGACCACATACAGGAGGTGTTTGACGATCGTCGCCGACGCGGTGGTCGGGGTGATGGTCGGCTCACCCGCGATCGCGGTGCCGCTCAGCAGAAACGCCCCGACAGCCACCGCCACCGAGATCGTCGGGTCCCAGCGCGAGACGAGGCGGCCGACCACCGCCAGCAGCATGCCCGCGACGAACCACCCGAAGAAGGCCGGCGCCCACAACCGCGCGGTCGGGCTGAGATCGGTGCTGCCGGCGACGACCACCGACCAGATCGGCGAGACCGACATCAACGCCACCAGTCCCACGATCAGCAGATCCGGCCGCCAGCGGTGCCGGCAGATCAGCGTCAGACCTCCGGCGATGACGGGCAGCACCAGATAGAACACCACTTCGGCGGCCAGACTCCACATCTGGGTCAGGCCCGAATGCAGGTGGCCAAGGCCGTACACCTGCGTCAGGGTCATGTTGCGGGCGAACCCCGACCAGCCGGTGCCGGTGGGCGCGGCATCCGGCGGTGTGTACACCAGGAACAACGCGTACACCGCCAAAACCGTCAGCCAATAGGCCGGCAGAATGCGTCGCGCCCGATGCCAGAAGTAGCGGCCCACCGACGGCTGGCCGCGCCGGCCTGCGAGCACATCGACCCACGGCGAGAACAGCAGATATCCGGAGAGGACGAAAAACAACGCGACGCCGATCTCGAAGCGGGACAGCAGACGCCCGACGAAATCGTCGGTGTAGTGCCCGGTCCAGAATGCCGCGTGGGTCAGGCACACCGCGAGTGCGGCGATGGTGCGGATACCGGTGAGAGACGGAATCCGCGCAGCCATGCAGCGATCCTGCCATCTGCGGACCGGTGGCAGGATGTGGGCATGGGAGAACATGTGCGCGGCCAGATCTGGCGCGGCGGCGAGAAGGTCGACGGTTTCGAACTCAGCGCCATCTCCGATCACATCGGGCACCCCGACGAACTGATCTGGGCCGATCTCGAGTGCCCGAGCCACGAGACGATGGCCGCACTGGCCGACGAACTCGACCTCGATCCCTTCGCGATCGAGGACACCACCGCCAAGGCCGAGCGGGTGAAGACCGTCGCCTACGAGCACCACACGTTTCTGATGGTCTACGCGGTCACCATCACCTCGTCGGAGGGCACATCGCCCGACATGGCGCACCCGGCGGAGCGGGCCGACGAATTCGAGTTGCATCGGATCTCGATGTTCATCAAGGACAACACGTTGATCACCGTGCGATTATCGGAGGGCTTCGACATCGACGAGGTGGTGTCGCGGTGGGATGAGATGGGCGGCAAGCAGTACGGCATCGGCGCGTTGCTGCACGGGCTGCTCGATGTGGTCGTCGACGGGCACTTCGATGCGGTGCAGCGGCTCGACGACGCGGTGGAGTCGCTGGAGGGCTCGCTGTTCGACGAGAAGGTAGCGGCCCGCACGCTGCAACGCCATACCTACGATCTGCGTAAGGATCTGGTGCTGCTGCGTCGGGTCATCCTGCCGATGCGCGAGGTCATCGGCAGTATCCAGCGACGCCGCTTCGAGAACAACGCCCCGTCCGAGCTCGACCCGCACTTCTCCGACCTCTACGATCACGCGCTGCGTGCGGCCGAATGGACCGAATCGGTTCGGGACATGATCACCACCGTGTTCGAGACCAACCTGTCGCTGGCCGACGCTCGACTGAACTCGGTGATGAAGAAGCTGACCGGATGGGCCGCGATCATCGCGGTGCCCACCGCGATCACCGGTTTCTATGGGCAGAACGTACCCTTCCCCGGCTTCGAGCGCACCCTCGGATTCGTCACGAGCACTGTGTTGATCGTCGCGATCGTGTGCGCCCTGTACGTCACCTTCCGGCGACGCGACTGGCTCTGATCGGCGACCGTCGTCAGGCCGGGCGGGGTATCGCCGCCGACTCGCTCTGCCCGATCCAGGCGGGCACCTCGCGACGGACCTCGGCCGGCGCCATGATGGTGATCGTGTTGTCGGACAGCGCAGTCCGCCAGTCGATATCGCCGCGCCACACCTCGGTCAGCGTACGGAGATCGGTGACCACGGTGCCGTCGATCTCATAGCCCGGGTCGAAGTCGCAGACCTGCGGGACCCCGTCGCTCACCACCAGCCACCATGAGCCGGCCTTGCCGATGACGTCGCGGAAGCTGAACTCGAGCACCGCACGGCGACGCGGCCACCGCTCGATCGGCATCGACCGGTGGATGTCCCACATCAGTAGATGTGGGTCGAGGTCGGCGTCGCCGAGTTCGCCGATCCAACGAATACCCCACGCGCTCAGTGCGGTGACGACCTCATGGAGTTCCTGGCCCTTCTCGGTGAGTGCATAGGTCGACCGACCGCCGACCTCAGATCGTCGTATCACCCCGGCACGTTCCAGCGTGCGCAGCCGTTTGGTGAGCAACGCCGGCGACATCTTGGGCACCCCGCGTCGTAGGTCGTTGAAATGCCTGCTGCCCAGCAGGAGTTCACGCACGACGAGGATCGTCCACCGTTCGTCGAGCAATTCCATCGCCTTCGCTACCGGACAGAACTGTCCATACGAGGTCATCGCACACCGCCTTTGATCCGCCGCGTTCAAGTACACACCCGCGTGCGCCGATTGACCAGTACAGATTGTGAACCTGCGGTGGTTCAGATCTTGATCTAGATGCCCCGACCGGACCGCGCGATGGTGATGGGGTACCACACGCCCGGCCGCATTGGCCGAGCACACCACATCACGATCATCACCAGGAGACGAGTTCATGACAATCGACAGCATCACCACCGACACCGCAATCAAGCAACGCCATCGCGCGATGTGGGCATCCGGCGACTACCCGGCAGTAGCCGACGTCATCGCCGACCTGGGGCCTCGGCTGGTGACTGCCACCGGCATCGGCGCCGACGACAAGGTGGTCGACATCGCTGCCGGCGCAGGCAATGTGGCCGTACCGGCCGCGCGGACCGGAGCCCACGTGGTCGCCACGGACCTCACCCCGGAGCTGCTGGCTACCGGCGAGAGCCGCTTCCCTGATCTCGGCATCGTCTGGCGCACAGCAGATGCCGAGGACCTCCCGTTCGACGACGACGCCTTCGACGTCGCGGTGTCGTGTGTCGGTGTCATGTTCGCACCGCACCACCAGGAGTGCGCCGACGAACTCGCGCGGGTCACCCGGCCGGGTGGTCGGATCGGTCTGATCAATTGGACACCAACAGGTTTCATCGGCGAGCTGTTCACGGTGATGAAGCCCTACGCACCGCCTCCCCCGCCGGGAGCGAAGCCTGGTGTGTTGTGGGGCGATGCCACGCATGTGGCCGGTCTGTTCGGCGAACGGGTCACCGATCTCACCGCCACCACCGCCACCCTCGAGGTGACCGCTTTCGCCGATGGCGCCGCATTCCGGGACTTCTTCAAGGCGTCGTACGGGCCCACCATCGCGGCGTACCGCACCGTCGGTGACGACACCGACCGCGCGGCCGAACTGGACGCCGCGATCGCCGGTCTCGCCGACTCCCATCTCAACGACGGTGTCATGCGATGGGAGTACCTGCAGGTGACCGCCACAGTCACCGGCTGAGCAACATCTCGAGCCGAGGCCCGTCGCCGCCGACGTCGGGCCTCGGTCGCGGGTTCGCTCGAGGGTGGCGCTCGGTGTTCGGGCGTACCCTCGGCGGGATGCATGCCGCCACGCTCGCGCTCCCGGACCTGACCACCCAGGCTCGCCGTCTCGTCGAACTCGGGCTCGGCCGACTCGCCGGGTTGCCGGATTCGGCCATTCACGATGCTGTGGCCAGTGTCGAGGTGGACGACGCGCTGTTGGTACCGGGCCCCGCTCTCGTGACCCCGTCGGCGCTCGCCCCGCTGGTGAATCGCGCGGACAAGCCGGGCTTCGTCGTCGTCGACATGACCGACCTCGATCAGTTCGGCCCGATCCCGGGTGTCGACCTCCCGGACACCCCGTTCTACCTGATCAGCGGCCTCGACCGGGGCGACGAGATGGCCAACTGGAGTCCCGATGAGGCGCTGCCGGCGATCACCGGCGCCGGGCGCACGCCGCTGACCGTCTCCGAAGGCATCGCGTGGTTGCTGCAGCAACCCGATCGGCTCGAACCGAACCACTGCTTCATGACCATCGGCTCGCGGTTGCGCAAGCCCAACGGCCGCCTGGATTCCCGCACTCCGGCGATCTGGATCTCCGGCGGAACCGGCCGCGACGGCCGGGAGCGCAAGGGCGCCCCCAAGGTCGGCTGGTGCTGGGCCGGCAACCGGCACACCTGGCTCGGATTCGCCTCGGCCGCGCAGCGACGCTCTCTCTGAGCTTCCCTCGGCCCTTGCGGCTGGCAGCCATCAGGCGCGCGTGGCGAACGCCGCCTCCCCTTCCGGGTTGCGGGCCGCACTGCGGCGGGCCAAGCCGAAGCAGATGAGTGCCACCACGGCCGAGCACACCATCACGCACGCCATCGGCACCGCGGTGTCGTCGCCGGCCAGCCCGCCCAACGGCGAGACGGCGCCGCCGACCAAAAACATCACCCCGCCCAACACAGCACTGCCGGCGCCGGCTGCATCACGGGTGTGCTCCATGGCCAACGCGGCACTGTTGCCCATCACGAACCCGACCGCGGTGACCGCGACGAACAGCGGTATCACCAGCAGCACCGGCGCCGACGACAGCGCGGCCACCAGCACGCACACCGACGCGACCAGC
The DNA here is from genome assembly GCF_026262595.1 of Gordonia aquimaris. Classification (NCBI taxonomy): domain Bacteria; kingdom Bacillati; phylum Actinomycetota; class Actinomycetes; order Mycobacteriales; family Gordoniaceae; genus Gordonia; species Gordonia aquimaris. The sequence continues at coordinate 13,508 of NZ_JAPKFM010000036.1, forward strand.
AGCACGGGCACCGCGACCCGGATGACATGCGCCGGATGCACGTGCCGCCGCGACAGCCTCGCCGCCACCAGCCCGGCGGCCGTCATCCCGAGTGCGTTCACGGCGAAACACAATCCGTAGACGAACGACGACGTGCCGAGCACCCGCTGATAAACGAACGACGAGCTCGAGATGTAGGACATCAGCGACCCGAACGCGAACGCCTGGGTGAAGACGTAGGCGAGGAACGCCGGCTTGCCGAACCTGCCCACGAGGTCGCGGTAGCCCAGACGCGAGGCACGGTCGGCAGCCGGCAGCGTCTCCGGCACCGAGGTGAGCGCCATCAGCAGTTGCAGCACCGTTGCCGCCAGGATGACGCCGAGCACCCCACGCCACGAGACGTGTCCGGCCAGCACACCACCGATCACCGGTGCGAGCACCGGCGCGAGGCTCTGGATCGTCATCATCAGCGTCATCGAGCGGGCGCCGGCGAACCCGACGAGCAGGTCGGCGATGATGGCGCGGGCGATCACCATGCCCGCTGCCGCTGCGACCGCCTGCAAGAAGCGCGACGCGATCAAAATCTCGATGTTGGGTGAGATCACCACCACGACCCCGGCCAGCACCGCCACCGCCGACCCGATGAGCAGCGGATTACGACGACCGAAACGATCCGACACCGGACCCCACAGCACCTGCCCGACCGCCACACCGATCAGGAACGCCGTCAACGTCAGCTGCACGTGGGTGGCGTCGGTGCGCAGCGATTCCTGCACGTCGAGGAACGACGGCAGGTACAGGTCGGTGGCGATCGGCGCCGTCGCCGACAGCAGAGCCAACGCCAGCAGCAGTCGCGGACCGAGGCCGTCGCGGGTGGAGTTCACCCGGGCGACGGTACCGCGCATGCTCATTCACGCGAATGATCGGGCTGTTGACGATGCGCGCACCCGCGCTACCGTCCCGTGATTGTGAATATCAAACGGATCATCGCGGGGGCCCTGATCGGCGGAGCCGCGGTCATGGGGATCAGTTTCGGAGCAGGTCACGCGGAAGCGAAGATCGAGCCGGGGCAGTACAAGTACCAGGCGTTCACGTGGGGACTCATCCCGACGCCCGTGTCCAATGTCCGGATCGTCGGCGACCAGTTCTACTCCGACATCTCCGGCGTCGGACCGTCTGACATCAACAGAGCCACCATCGTGCCGACGAAGAATGGTGGCATCCTCACGCTTTCGAAGGATCCGGTCGCCATGTGGTTCGGCCGAATCGAATTCACGAAGACCGCATACGGTTACCACGGGACCACCTTCAACTACGGTGGCATCCCGACCGGCGACGTCGTCCTGAAAAAGGTCCGCTGAAGAACTGCCAACCGCCCCGCCATCTAGCGCGTCACACTCATTCATGCGGATGATCGAGCTGTCGGCAATACGCGCACCCGCGCTACCGTCCCCTGACCCGCGAGCAGGCATGAAAACAGCCCGCCACCTGCGGTGAAAGGTGGCGGGCTGCCTGCGGAAGCGGAGGGATTTGAACCCCCGGTGGTTTTACCCACGCTCGCTTTCAAGGCGAGTGCATTCGGCCGCTCTGCCACGCTTCCCTGCGCATGAGGCTACTGGAGACCGCAGGTCGCGAGCACATCGGCCCGCGACGACGATGTGTGACTAGTGTCGGCAGGGTGCGTGCCATAGCCGGAACCGATCAGCTGTCCGTCGTCACCCTGCCCGATCCCGAACCAGGCCCCGACGAGGTCGTCATCGACGCCGTGGCCGCGGGCGTCAACCGAGCGGATCTACTGCAGCGCAAGGGCCTGTATCCGCCGCCGCCCGGTGCCGTGGACACCCTCGGGCTCGAGGTGTCCGGCCGGATCTCCGCGCTTGGTGAGCATGTCTCGGGCTGGCAGATCGGCGACGAGGTGTGCGCCCTGCTGGCCGGCGGCGGTTACGCGGAGAAGGTCGCGGTGCCGGCGGTGCAGGTGCTGCCCAAGCCCGCATCGGTCGACCTCGTGTATGCCGCAGCGCTGCCCGAAGTGGCGTGCACGGTGGCGTCCAACGTCTTCGACGCCGGACATCTGGCATCTGGGGAGCTGCTGCTGATCCACGGCGGGTCGTCGGGGATCGGCACTCACGCCATCCAGGTCGCACACGCGATCGGCGCGCGCGTGGCGGTCACCGCACGCACCGCGCAGAAGCTGGACCGGTGCCGCGTGTTGGGCGCCGACATCCCCATCAACTACGCCGACGACGACTTCGTCGAGATCGTTCGAGGTAGTGGCGGCGCCGACGTGATCCTCGACATCATGGGCGCCAAGTACCTCGAGAAGAACGTGAAGGCACTCAACACCGGCGGACGGCTGGTCATCATCGGTATGCAGGGCGGCACCAAGGCGGAGCTGTCCATTGCGGCGCTGATGACCAAGCGGGCGTCGGTCATCGGCACCACGCTGCGGTCACGACCGGTGAGCGGTGTCAACTCGAAGGCCGACGTGGTGGTGACGACGCGACGGATCACGTGGCCGCTGCTCGAATCCGGCGAGGTGGTGCCGATTGTCGACGCCACGTTCCCGCTCGCCGACGCCGACGCCGCCCACGCCCGCCTCGACAGCGGCGACGCGATCGGCAAGGTGCTGCTGACCATCGACTGACCGTCAGAAGTTGCGCTTGGCCGGAAGGTTCGCTCCGATCTTGGCGAACACCTCACCGAGCATCTGGAACTCCTCGGCGGTCAGCGGATCAACCACCAGTCGCGCGATCGCGTCGTCACGCACCGCGGCATGCCGCGCCAGCACCTCACGACCCCGGTCGGTGATGCGCACGAGCCGGTGTCGTCCATCGGTCTCCGATTCGGTGCGTTCGGCCAATCCTTCGTCCACGAGCCGGGTGATCTGCCGGGATACCGTGCTGACCGACATGTGCACCACCGCGGCGAGCTCACTGATGCCGCGTTCCTCCGAATTCTGCAGACCTTCGAGAACCCGGAGATCGACCTGAGTGAACCCCGACGCCGACATCGCGGTGTTGATCTCGGCCAGCAGCCCCCAGCCGCCACTGACAAAGGTCCTCCAGATCTCGCGTTGGGCGGGACTGAGCTCCCGGTAGGGCTCTTCGCGACTGGCGCCCATCACCTCTCCGTCGGCCGAATGACAACCTTCATTGTCGTAAACCTAATGGCCGCGATGGCGCACCGCTAATCGCGGATGGACTTTTTCGAACATTTGACCCACTGTGTCGATCAACCGAGTGACCCGAGTGCCCGCACGAGGTGATCGACCTCATACGGCGTCGAGTACGGGCCGAGCCCCACGGTCACCGCGCCACCGAAATCGTCGGCGCCCATCCGGACCAGGGCCCGGCTGGGCACATCGGCCAGCGCGCAGATTCCGTTGTCGGCCAACCGGCGCACCACCTTCTCCGCTGCCACCCCGTCGAACGTGAAGCTCACCGCGGGGACCCGGTCGTCGACGGTGCCGATCAGGTTGACCTGGTTGAGGTGCTGCACGGTGGTCATCAGATAGACCGTCAGCCGCTGCATGTAGGCCGACACTCCCCCCAAGGCGGTGACCAGCCGCTGGCGCCGTGTCCCGCCGGCCGCGTCGTCGAGCGCGGCGAGATGCTCGACCGAGGCGGTCAGCCCGGCCAGCAACCCGCCCTGCAGCGACTCGGGTTCCAGACGCGCCGGACCCTCGGCACGCGGATTCATCGCGAGCGTCCGCATGGGCCCGATCGCCGCCGGATCGCGAAACACCATCGCCGCGACCCGTGGGCCGCCCCACCGCTCGGCAGACACCAACAGCACATCGGCGCCCAGTTCGGCGATGTCGAGAGGCAGGTAGGGGGCGGCGCTGGTCGCGTCGACCACGAGCTTCGCACCGACCTGGCGGGCCAGGGCGGCGATCGCGCTGACGTCGGTGATGGCGCCCATCGTCGACGACGCGAGGGTGACCGCGACGACGGCGGTGCGTTGATCGATCAGCTCGCGATACTGCCAGGTCGGCAGCCCACCGGTCTCCACGTCGATCTCGGCCCAGCGGATCTGGGCGCCGTGGGTGTCGGCGACCCGAATCCACGGCACGATGTTCGGTTCGTCGTCCTGACGACTGACCACGACGTTGGCGCCGAACCACGTGGACATCGGCATCGCCTCGGTGAGCCCGGCGACCAACGCCGACCGCGAGGGTCCCAGGACCACGCCACCCGGGTCGCCCGCCACCAGGTCGGCGACCGCGCCGCGCGCCCGTTCGACGGTGTCGGCTGCGGCGCGAGCACCGGGGTATTCCGCACCCGGCGCGGCCGACAACTGCCGGAAACCGGTCGACACGGCGGTGGCGACCGAGTCGGGGATCAGCATCCCGGCCTGCGGATCGAGGTGGATCCAGCCGTCGCCGAGCGAGGGAAACAATCCACGCACATGGGCGACGTCGAAGGCCATGTTCACACCATAGACATGGGGTGTCGGCGCAGACCCCGGGTGGCCTTCGGCACAATGGACCCCATGCCTTCTGGACCGAACTCTGCACCGTTCCCGGGCGGCGACCCGCGCACCGGCAACCCCGGCGACGACGACAACATCATCGTCGTCGGTGGCCAGACACCGTCGGGCTCGCAGGGTGAGCCGGACGAGGAAACCCAGAACGTCGCCGACATGGTGGAGCAACCCGCGAAGGTGATGCGGATCGGCACCATGATCAAGCAATTGCTCGAAGAGGTGCGGGCGGCTCCCCTCGACGAGGCGAGCCGCAACCGGCTGCGCGAGATCCACGAGTCATCGATCCGCGAACTCGAGGAGGGGCTGGCCCCCGAACTGCGTGAGGAACTCGAGCGACTCACCCTCCCGTTCACCGAGAACGCCACGCCGTCCGACGCGGAGTTGCGCATCGCCCAGGCCCAGCTGGTGGGGTGGCTCGAGGGTCTGTTCCACGGCATCCAGACCGCGTTGTTCGCCCAGCAGATGGCTGCGCGGGCGCAGCTCGAACAGATGAGGCAGGGTCAACTGCCACCCGGGATGATGACCGGTAACGGCCCCGCCGGACCCAGCACCGGGCAGTACCTCTAGCAGCCGCTTGTAAGCTGTGTCCCCGTGTCATCCGTAGTCAGCGACGAGATCCCCGCAGCACCTCTGGTGTCGGACTCGCGCACCATGCGCCGTGCCGTCCGGGATCTGTCCCAGGGACTGCGCACATCCGAGTTGTGGCTGCATCTGGGCTGGCAGGACATCAAGCAGCGTTATCGCCGCTCGGTCCTGGGTCCGCTGTGGATCACCGTCGCGACCGGCGTCACCGCGGTGGCGATGGGATTGCTCTACGGCGAGCTGTTCGGGATGGACATCAAGGTCTTCCTGCCGTACGTGGCGCTCGGCTTCATCTTCTGGAACTTCATCCAGAGTTCGATCCTCGAGGGATCGGCGGTGTTTTCCGCCAATGAGGGTTTGATCAAGCAGTTGCCGGCACCGGTGAGTGTGCACGTCTACCGGGTCGTGTGGCGGCAGTTGATCATCTTCGCGCACAACATCGTGATCATCGCGATCATCTTCGCCATCTTTCCCCCGCCGCTGAACTGGACCGTTCTGCTGGTCATACCGGCAATCGGATTGTTCGTGCTCAACGCGATCTGGGTGTCCATCGTCTTCGGCATCCTGTCCACCCGATTCCGCGACATCGGACAGCTGCTGACCACCGTCGTGCAACTGGTGTTCTTCATGACCCCGATCATCTGGAGCACCCAGAGCCTCACCAGCGCCACCGGGGAGGAGTCGTCGCGCCTGAAGATCGTCGAGCTCAACCCGATGTTCCACTACCTGGAGATCACCCGCGGGCCGCTGCTCGGCGAGTCGGTGCAGTTCTACCACTGGGCGATCGTCATCGGTTGTACCGTCGTCGGCTGGGTGCTGGCGATGTTGGTGATGCGTAACTATCGAGCCCGCGTGGCGTACTGGGTTTAGGACGGGACGAACACATGGGATCTGAGAGCAAGGTGCGCGTCGACACCTGGGATGCGTGCGTCGACTTCCCCATCTTCGACGCCAAGACACGCTCGCTGAAGAAGTCGGTGATGGGCGCGGCCGGCGGCGTCATCGGGTCCACGTCATCCAACGTGGTGGTGGTCGAGGCGCTCAAGAACATCAACCTGCATCTCGAGCACGGCGATCGGATCGGCCTCGTCGGGCACAACGGCGCCGGCAAGTCGACATTGTTGCGCCTGCTGTCGGGCATCTACGAACCCACCCGCGGAGCCTGTCAGGTGCGTGGCCGGGTGGCGCCGGTATTTGATCTCGGGGTCGGCATGGACCCGGAGATCTCCGGCTACGAGAACATCATCATCCGCGGCATGTTCCTCGGCATGACCCGCAAGCAGATGTTGACCAAGATCGACGACATCGCCGAGTTCACCGAACTCGGCGACTACCTGCAGATGCCGCTGCGCACCTACTCCACCGGCATGCGGGTGCGGATCGCGCTGGGCGTGGTGACCAGCATCGACCCGGAGATCCTGATCCTCGACGAGGGCATCGGTGCGGTCGACGCCGACTTCATGCGCAAGGCACGTTCGCGGCTGCAGGCGCTGGTCGAGCGCTCGGGCATTCTGGTGTTCGCCAGTCACTCCAACGAGTTCCTCGCCCAGCTGTGTGATCGGGCCCTGTGGATCGACCACGGGCAGATCAGGATGGAAGGCGACATCGAGACCGTCGTGGGCGCCTACGAAGGGCCGAAGGCGGCCGCGCACGTCCGCAAGGTGCTCGACACCGTCGAGAACTTCGAGGGCGAGGCACGCAACTGATGCCCGACCAGGTGATCGCGGTGGTGGTCACCCACCGGCGGGTGGAGCTACTGGAAGGTTCGCTGGCGGTGATCGCCGGCCAGGACCGTCCCGTCGATCACCTCATCGTGGTGGACAATGCCGACGAACCCGAAGTCGCCGACCTCGTCGCCCGCCAACCCATCGCGACCACCTACCTCGGATCGCAGCGCAACCTGGGCGGCGCGGGCGGCTTCGCGCTCGGCATGTTGCATGCGCTCGCGCTGGGCGCGGACTGGATCTGGTGCGCCGACGACGACGGCCGCCCCGACGGCCCGGCGGTACTGAGCACGCTGCTCGACTGCGCGGCGCGCTACCAGCTCGACGAGGTGTCGCCGGTGGTCGCCAACATCGACGACCCGGACACCCTCGCGTTTCCGCTGCGTCGCGGGGTGGTCTGGCGGCGGAAGCGGTCCGAGCTGTTCGAAGACGATGCGTCGGACTTTCTGCCGGGCATCGCGTCGTTGTTCAACGGCGCGTTGTTCTCGGCACAGGCGATCGAAGAGGTCGGGGTGCCGGATCTCCGGTTGTTCTTCCGCGGTGACGAGGTGGAAATCCATCGTCGGCTGCAGCGCTCGGGTCTCGCATTCGGCACCTGCCTCACCGCCGGGTATCTGCACCCGGATGGTTCCGACGAGTTCCGCCCGATCCTCGGCGGCCGCATGCACACCCAGTACCCCGACAATCCGACGAAGCGGTACTTCACCTACCGCAACCGCGGCTACCTGATGTCTCAGCCGGGCCTGCGTAAACTCATCCCGCAGGAGTACGCCCGCTTCGGCTGGTATTTCCTTGTGCAGCAACGCGACCCGCAGGGCTTCGCCGAGTGGGTGCGCTTGCGTCGGCTGGGTCGTCGGGAGCGGTTCACGCGCCCGTGAGGGAGGGACCCTTCGTGACGCTCGGCTAGCGTCTCGCTCCCACCGCTGGTTGAGTAGTCCGGAGCGCCAGCGGAGGGCGTATCGAAACCAGCCCCACCCACGCGGCGCGGGAACCGTCAGGATGCGGGAGCCCGCGGCGTCATCCCCAGCGCGGCAACACCTCCCAGCAGCGCCACACCGCCGAGTACCCACCACGCCTCGGTGAACACATCGTGGGCGGCACCGTATCCGACCGGACTACCCACCACGGCCACCAGGATGCTGACCCCCAACGCCATCCCGATCTGCCGGCTCATGTTGACCACTGCACTGCCCGTGGCGGATTGGTGCACAGGTAGGTCTGCAGTCGCCGACGACAGAATGGACGGCAGCGCCAGCCCGACCCCGATGCCGCCGATCAGCCAGCCGGGCAGGATCTCGGTCGCGTAATTTGGTGTGGCGTCGACCGACAGCGCGATGATGACCCCGCCGAGACCGAACAGCACGCAGCCGGCCGACACGATCCGGCCCGCCGGGATACGTGCGCTCAGCCGGTGGGCAACCGCGGCGAAGATCGGCACCATGAGTGGGCCGGTGGACACCGCGAATCCGGTGACGATGGCCGAGTATCCCCAGACCTGTTGCAGCCAGAGGATGTTCGCGAGTAGCGCACCGGCGAACGGAATCGCGAACAGCACCGCGGTGACGTTGGCGAACGCAAAGGCCCTCACCCGCAGCAGGTTCGGCGCGATCACCGGCTCGGGGTGGTGCATCGAACTGACCACGAAGCCCGCGAGAGCCGCCGCGGCCACGACCCACGCGCCGACAATCCGCCCATCGGTCCAGCCCCACTCAGGACCCTCCACCAACCCGAGGGTGAGTGCGCCAATCGACACGGCCAGCAGCGCCGCACCCCGCAGATCCGGCAATCTCGTCGCGGCATCGTCGTGGGAGCGGGTCAATAACACAGCACCGGCGATCAGCGCAGCGACTCCCACCGGGAGGTTGACGAGGAACACCCATCGCCACGACGCCGCGACCAGCAATCCGCCGACGGCCGGCCCCAACGCCGCGGCCAACGCCCCGGTTGCCGCCCAGATCCGCACCGACCTCGCCCGCACCTCGATCGGCATCGTCGAGACGACCAATCCCAGACTCGCCGGGGTGAGAATCGCCGCGCCGACCGCCTGCAGGCACCGGAACGCGACGAGCCACCAGATACCCTGTGCAGCAGCACATGCCGCGCTCGCGGCGGTGAACACCGCTAATCCCAGCAGGAATCCACCCTTGCGGCCGTATCGGTCGACGATCCGCCCGGCCGGCACCAGCAGCGCCGCGTACAAAATCGTGTAGGCGTTGAGCACCCACGACAACTCCGACAACCCGGTGCCACCGAACTCGCGGCCGATGTCGTCGAAGGCGACGTTGACGATGAAGACGTCGAGGCTCGCCATGAAGGCCGCGATCGACAGGATGGCCAGCACCAGACCCGGCGTGGCCGGGCGCGACGAGGACATCCGCTCCGGAATCGTCCCGATGACGCTCATCGTCGTGCCTCCCATCCGAGGACACGTCGACTCTGCCGGGCCGAGGCCAGCAACCGGCCTCGCTCGTCGCGCAGGGTGGTGTCGTCGACCGACCATCCGCCCGACGTCGACGTGTTGCGGGTGCACACCAGGACGGGTGCCGGACCCGGGTGATCCGGCGGTGCGGCCAGATGCATCGAGAACGCGACGGTCGGCACCGCCACCGGCGCGGTGAGCGTCGGGAACACCGCCGGCGGCAGGCAGTCGGCGAGAAGCGCCAGATAGGCGGCGTCCACCGTCATCGGCCGCACCGTGGAGATCCATGCACGCATCCAGGGTTCGGCGGCCCCGGTCAGCGGCAGCGGACCATCGGTGGGCCGCAGGTCCAGGTGGTGGCCCATCGGAACGATCTCCGGTGGGATCGAAAACGGCGCGCAGTTCTCCGGTGAAGGCACCACGTCGCTCGAGACGTCGGCGATGTCGGTGGCGGCAGGCGGGCGCAGGTGCCCCATCGTCACTGATGCCGACGCAAACACCACACCCTGCTGGGCGATGGCGACGTCCACCATCCGGGTGCTACGTCCGGCCGAGGTGACCGTCGAGGTCAGCCGCAACTCCGCGTCGCCGGGCCGACCGGAGAAGCGGAGGTCGACGGCCCGCACGTCGGCCTCCGGGGCCGTCTCGGCCGCCACATGCACCGCCAACGCGGCGATCACACCGCCGTGCGGGCCGGACCAGCCCCACCACGACCGGTCGACGTCGGCCACCCACCGTCCGTCATCGAGAAGACGTGCCGAGAATTCGTCGGCAAGCGCGTACCTGCTGAGTTGTTTCACGAAACTCAGCAAAGCAGGTTGAGTTGCGTCACGCAACCCACTACGGTGAACTCATGCGCCGAGCCAGCTTCACCGACATGAACTGTTCCGTCGCCCAGACGCTGGAGATCGTCGGCGAGTGGTGGACGCTGCTGATCGTCCGCGACGCCCTGTTCGGCGTGACACGCTTCGACGACTTCTCCACCCGACTCGGCATCGCCCGCAATGTGCTGACCCAGCGACTCGACACGCTCGTCGAGCACGGCGTGATGGCCAGGGAGCCCTACCAGGAAAAGCCGGTGCGCTACGACTATCGCCTCACCGAGAAAGGCCGCGACCTGTGGACGGTGCTGGCCGCGCTACGGCAATGGGGTGACAGGTGGGCGATCGACTCCGAGCCGCCGATCGTCACCGAGCATCGCGCCTGCGGTCACACGATGACCGTGGAACCGGTGTGCTCGGCGTGCGGCGAACATGTGACGCGGTCCGACCTGCGAGTCCTGCCGGGACCCGGCGCCGACGAGCACAGCCCGCGTCCGATGGCCCAGAGTCAGTAACTGAACCGCCGGACCCGATCGGGGTGGCCCGCAACGCCGCCGACGGGCCGAACCCTTCCCAAGCCAAACTAGAACGTGTTCTACTCTGGGGGAAGAGTCAACCGTCCCGAGGAGCACGATGCGCTTCACCTTTGCCGAGGCCATGACCGACCCGAGTTACTACGCACCGCTCGCGCAGGCCGCCGAAAAGGCCGGTTACTCCGGTTTCACCATCCCGGACTCGCTGGCCTACCCGGCCGAATCGGACGCCACCTACCCCTACACCCCTGACGGTGACCGGGAGTTCCTCGACGGCAAGGCCTTCATCGAAACCTTCATCCAGGCCGCCGCGCTCGGCGCGGTCACCGAGACCATCCGCTTCACCCCGTTCGTGGTGAAGTTGCCGGTGCGTCCGCCGGCCTTGGTCGCCAAGCAGGCCAGTTCGGTCGCCTACCTGACGGGCAACCGGTTCGCCCTCGGCGTCGGCACCAGTCCGTGGCCCGAGGATTACGACTTCATGGGAGTCGACTTCAAGCGCCGCGGCAAGCGGATGGACGAATGCATGGACATCATCCGCGGCCTGACCACCGGCGAGTACTTCGAATTCCACGGCGAGTTCTACGACATCCCCAAGATCAAGATGACCCCGGCACCCACCGAACCCATCCCGCTGCTCGTCGGTGGTCACGCCCACCTCGCGTTGCGCCGTGCGGTGATCCGCGGGGACGGGTGGATGCATGGCGGTGGCCCGGGCGAGGAACTCGATGCGCTGCTGGACAAGATCGCAGATATCCGCAAGGCAGAGGGAAAGACCAACGAGCCCTTCGAGATCCACGTGATCTCCACCGATGCGTACTCCGTCGACGGATGTAAAAGACTGGCGGACAAGGGCATCACCGATGTGATCGTCGGCTTCCGGCTGCCCTACATCAAGGGCCCCGATACCGAACCCCTGCAGAAGAAGGTCGATCATCTGAACTGGTACGCAGACAACATCATCGCCAAAGTCAACGGGTGACGCAGGTCAGCGACTGAGGTACCGCAACGCGGCATGTGCGGCACGGTAGCCACACATGCCGTGCACCCCGCCGCCGGGCGGTGTCGCCGACGAGCACAGGAAGACACCCGGCGCTCCGGTTGCGTACGGGTCCGCAGACAGACGGGGCCGGGCCAGTAGATGACGCAGATCGTTGCGGCCGCCGCCGATGTCGCCGCCGACGAGATTGGGATTGCGGTGCTGTAGTTGTGCCGGTGAACTGCTCACCGAGTCGATGATGCGGTTCCGAAAGCCCGGCGCGAAGCGTTCGATCTGTGCGGTGACCGCCTCGGTCGCATCACCGGTGTAGCCGTGCGGCACATGCGCATACGCCCACAACGGCTTGGCGTTGCCGGCCGCGCGTGTGGGATCGGCCACCCACTGCTGGGCCACCAGGGTGAACGGCCGCGACGGCATCCGGCCGGCGACCGCGTCGGCCTCGGCGTCTGCGATCTGGCCGATGTCACCACCGAGGTGCACCGTGCCGGCGCGCGCGCAGTCGGGATCAGACCAGCCGACCTCACCGTCGATCAGATAGTCCACCTTGAACGCAGCCGGTCCATGCGGATACCGCGCGAGCCGTCGCGAACGTCGCTGCGGCACTCGGTCACCGAGGATCTCGGCGGCCGCGCCGGGCATCACATCGAGCACGACGACGTCGGCGGGTTCCACCTCGTCGATCGAGGTGACCCGCACGCCGGTGGTAATGGTGCCGTTGGCGTCGATGAGTGCCGCGGCCAGTGCTCCGATGATGGCCTCCGACCCGCCTTGAGCCACGGGCCACCCGTGTCGATGACCCGCCGCGAGCAGCATCAGCCCCGCCGCCGACGACCCCGGCCGGTCGAGGCGGGTGAACGCGTGTGCGGCGACACCGGCAAACAAGGCGCGGGTGGCGTCGTCGCGAAACACCCGCGCCAGCGCGGTGGCGGGGTACAGGGCACGCAGACCGAATCCGGCCAGCCGGATCGGATGGCTCGGCACACCGATGAGCGGGCCCAGCACGTCGTCGGCGATGTCGTCGAAATCGTCGGCGAGACCACCGATCATGTCCCGCCAGGTCTCCGCGTCGACGCCCAGTCCGGCCGCCGTGTCGTGGACCGATCGCGCCAACACGGCCGTGCGGCCGTCGTCGAGCGGATGGGCACAGTCGAGCTCCGGGAGGCGCCACCGCAGTCCGAACTCATCGAGCCGCAGCGCGGTGAACGCCGGCGAACCCGCACCGAGCGGATGCACCGCCGAGCAGGTGTCGTGGAGCACGTCGGGCCGCAGCAGTGCCTCGGTGCGTGCGCCGCCACCGATGCGGTCGGCCGCCTCCACCACCCGGACCGCCACTCCGGCGCGTGCGAGCATCACGGCCGCAGTCAGACCGTTGGGCCCGCTCCCGACGACGACCGCGGTGCTCACCGTCAGCGAATCCGAAAGATGACGAGGCGCTGGACCACGAAATTGATGACGGTCGCGGTGCCCTGCGCGATGACGTAGGCGATGAAGCTGTAGAGCACCGTCTCCGGCCACAGATGTGACAGCCAGGTGTAGAGGCCGACGTTGACGAAGAAGGTCACCCCATAGAGCAGCGCCACAGCCACGAACCGCAAGGCGCTCGGTTCTGCCTGGAACGTCCAGCGCCGGTTGAACAGGTAGGCGGTGGTGGTCCCGAGGATGAAGCCGAGTGACTTGGCAATCGCGAACGGCGCCCCGAACACGTACTGCAGGAGCAGCGTGAGCCCGAAGTCGAGAACGCCGGACCCTGCGCCGGTGACGGTGAATCGGACAATCTGGGTCTTCAGGTCCGCATTGGTCGACAACTCGGCATCGTTGAGCGGCAGTTCGAGCGGCGTGATGGGGTGCGGGGACGTGAAATCCTCATGGTGCGGCTGATGATCGGCCGCGTCGGACTCGGGTCGGGACACGAACCAAACCCTAGTCCAGACGACGCCGGTCGCCGCTACCCCTCGGTGGTGACCAGACCCTTCGGCGGTGTCTCGGTGTGCAGACGGCGAGCGATCTCGTCGAGCAATTCGTCGACGTCGGCCTCGTCGCTACCCGGGTAGTCGGCGACGAACTGGCGCAGGCGGCTGCGTTGGGCGTCGAGGAGACGTTCGGCCTCGGCCTGCCCCTCGGCGGTGATGGTGACCAAGCCGTGGTCGATGGTCACCATCCCCCGCGCGGCCAACGACTCCGCAGTCGAGACGACCACCGGGCGCGGCGTGTCCGACGCGGCCACCATCGCCCCGATCTCCCGCGACGTCTCCTCGGCCACCCTGCTGACCATCCACGCCTCACCCCGCGATAGCGAGCTGTCAGCGCCGGCCACCACCAGTTCCCAGGCCCGCAACCGCTCGTCGCGCGCCAGCGTCTCCCACACCTTGAGCCGCAACTCCTCCAGCGAGGTACGTGCCGATGGCATGCCGAAACTCTCCCCGGTGTCGGGGGTCTTGGTGACCGTACGCAACGGCACCTCGGGCAGCAGCCAGCTCAGCGCGAAGGCGACGAACCCGATCGGCACGGCCACCAGGAAGACCATCTGGAAAGCGTCGGTGAAACCTCCGAGGAACCACACCTGCACGTCGGGTGGGCACGACGGCAGGGTCGTCGTGGACGCTTCCAACACCGGCGCCGAACACGGTCCCACTGCCCCGGGTGGCGCGCCGTCGGACAGCAGATCGTCGAGGCGGGTGTTGAAGACGGCACCGAACGCCGCGACACCGACCGAGGCGCCGATCGTCCGGAAGAACGTCGCACCGCTGGTGCCGGCACCGAGGTCGCGATACTCGACCGAGTTCTGCACCGCCAGCACCAGAACCTGCATCACCAAGCCCAGTCCGAGACCCAGGATGAACAGGTACACGCTGGTCAGAGTGCTCGAGGTGGTTTCGTCCATGGTGGACAGCAGGTACAGCGCGACGGTGAAGATCGCGGTCCCGGCGATCGGATAAAACTTGTAGCGGCCGGTGCGGCTGATGAGCTGCCCGCTGCCGATCGAGGTGAGCAACAGACCCACCATCATCGGGATCATCCGCAGCCCGGACGACGTCGCGCTGGCCCCCTGCACGGACTGCAGGAACAGCGGCAGGAACGTGATGGCACCGAACATCGCGAACCCGACGACGAAACCCACCGAGGAGGCGATGACGAAGACCCGGTCGGTCAGCAGCCGAACGGGCATCACCGGCTCCGGGGCGCGCCGCTCCTGGAACAGGAACGCGACCGCTGCCAGCACCGACAGCGCGGCCAGCGCCAACACCCGCCCAGAGGTCCAGCCCCACAGAGCGCCGAAGCTGGTGACCAACACGATTCCGGTGGCCGCTGTCATCAGCAACAGGATGCCGAGATAGTCGATCGACGGCTTGGTCTGCGCGACGGTTTTCGGCAGCACTGCGATCACCACGGCCAGTGCAACGATCCCGATGGGCAGGTTGATGTAGAACACCCACCGCCAGCTGAGGTTGTCGACGAAGAAGCCGCCGAGCAGTGGCCCCACCACGCTGGCGAAGCCGAACACCGCACCGAAGATGCCCTGGTAGCGTCCGCGTTCGCGTGGCGGCACGACGTCGCCGATGATCGCCTGCGACAACACCATCAGCCCGCCGGCGCCGATACCCTGCAGCGCGCGATAGCCGATGAGGGTGGCCATCGACGACGCGGTGCCGCACAGTCCCGAACCGACCAGGAAGATCACCACACACGCAAGGAACAAATTGCGACGGCCGTACAGGTCGCCGAGCTTTCCCCACAACGGTGTGGTGGCGGTGGTCGCCAGCATGTACGCGGTGACCACCCAGGTCAGGTGGTCGGCGCCGCCGAGGTCGTTGACGATCGTGGGCAGCGCTGTCGCGACGATCGTCTGATCGAGGGCGGCCAGAAGCATCGCCAGCATGAGGCCGGCGAAGATCGACCAGATCTTGCGCTGGTCCAGCGTGTCGGCGGGCGTGTCGGCAGTGGAGGCACGGCCATCCGTCATGGGCTGACCCTACGTCCGGGGGAAGAGGTTTCGCTGGGAATCGACTCTCAGAACTCCTCTTCGACGTCGGAGTCGCGGGCCGCTTTCTCCCCCCGGTCGAGCGCGGCCAAGGCGGCCAGGTCCTCGGCGTCGAAGTGGAAGTCGAAGACGTCGGCGTTCTCACGCTGCCGACCCAGGTGAGACGACTTGGGCACCACGCTGACTCCGTGCTGCACCGCCCACCGCAAGGCGATCTGAGTGGGCGACTTCCCGTACTTTCGGGCCAATCGGATCACCGCCGCTTCACCGAGCATGCCCTCCTTGCGGCCGGTCGGATGCCAGGCCTGGGCGTGGATGCCCTTCTCGGTCATGAACTCCCGCAGGCCCGTCCGGGCCAGCGCCGGCGAACACTGGATCTGGTTGAGAGCCGGCCAGCGACCCGTCTCGTCATAGAGCATCTGCAGGTGATGCTGTTTGAAGTTCGACACCCCGGCCGTACGGATGAACCCTTCGTCGGCCAACGTCAGCAGCGCCTTCCACGAGTCGACGGTGCGGCCCAGACTGGGACACGGCCAGTGGATCAGGTACACGTCGATGTGGTCGACGCCGAGTCGTCTGGCGCTGTCCTTGGCGGCATTGATGGCCTCGTCGAAGCCCTGGTCACCACCGCCGAGTTTCGTCTGCACCACCACCTCGTCGCGCGGCACGCCCGACTCCCGCAGCCCCAGACCCACGCTGCGTTCATTGCTGTAACGGGTCGCCGTGTCGACCATCCGATAGCCGGCCCGTAGCGCTCCGGCCACCGCGCCGACACCCGGGCGGCCGAGCATGTCGAAGGTGCCCAGACCCACCATCGGGATCGAATATCCGTTGTTCAGCTCCACTGACGGAATGTCCACGACCTCAGAATAGGTCCAACCCGACATCTGGGCGTGGCGGTGAGCAAGACGCACTAGGCTCGGCAGTCATGATGTCTCGACGGCTGTGGCGTGGTGCTGCGACGATGTTCCTGGTGCTGGCCACCGCCGTTGCGGCGTTGTCGGCACCGTCCCCCGCCACCGCCGATCCTGCCGCCACGCCGGCACCGAACTGGTCGGGTTTGGATGTGCGCGACTACGCCGGACCGATCCCCCAACGCGCGGGGACCCTGATCTCGCGGGTCCCGCTCGCCACCGAGCTGAGCCTGCCCGCCGCCGGGCAGGCCTACCGAATCCACTACGCGACACCGGATCAGCACGGCCGCCCGGCCACCAGCACCGGTGCCGTGTTCCTCCCGAAGGGCTCCCCACCGCCCGGTGGATGGCCGGTGATCGCGTGGGCACACGGCACCACGGGTCTGGGCGACGGGTGCACACCATCGGCACTGCCGCGCAGCGATCGGGATTCGGCGTATCTGTCGCACTGGCTGGAACAGGGGTACGCGATCGTATCCACCGACTACGTCGGCCTGGGCACGCCGGGCCTGATGAGTTACCTCAACGGCGACTCCGAGGCCCACTCGATCGTCGACTCGGTGCAGGCTGCCCAGCAGATGGGGCTACCGCTGAGCACACGATGGGCGATCGTCGGGCAGTCCCAGGGCGCGGGCGCGGCGCTCAACGGCGCACACCAGGCCACCGCGTTGTCGCGGGGCTCCGGGCTGGACTATCGCGGCGTGGTGGCCACCGGCACACCGGCCAACATCGAGCAGATCATCGCGCTCGGCGGGCCGGACTTCCCGCCTGTCACGTTGCCGGCGGGCCTCAACACCTACACCGCCTACATTCTCGCCGGGTTCAGCGAGGCCCGACCGGACCTCGACGTGCGGTCGGCGCTCACCCCGCGCGGCGCCGAGCTGGTCGCCAAGGCCCGCACACTGTGCTACACGGAGATGGCCGACGTGATGACCGGCGTGGATCTGCGCACCCTGTTCCGCGCGCCGTTGGCCGGCATCCCCGGTGTGCGTGCGGGACTCGCCGAGTACATGGGCACGCCGTACGACGGCTACGACCGGCCGATCTTCCTCGGTCAAGGCCTGTTGGACACGGATGTACCTGCACCGTCCGCGCTTTCGCTCTACGCGCAGATGCGCGCCGCCGATCAACCCGTGGAGTTGCACGTGTACCCGACCGAGGACCATTCCGGCACAGTGCTGGCGTCCATGCCCGACTCGACCCCATTCCTGTCCCGGATCATGAGGTGAACACCACGTGCCTGCCGCACACTACGACGACATCATCATCGGTGCCGGCCACAACGGGCTGACCGCCGCGGCCTACCTCGCCGACGCCGGAAGGTCGGTTCTGGTGCTGGAGAAGGCCGATCATGTCGGTGGTGCGACGGTGTCGGCGATGCCGTTCGCGGGCCGGCCCGCGCAATTGTCGCGGTATTCCTACCTCGTGTCGCTGTTACCGCAACAGATCATGGCTGACTTGGGGGTGGACATCCGACTCATCCGCCGACGCCACGCCTCCTACACACCGCTGCCCACCGACCCGTCGATCGGCGTGCTCGTCGACCACGGCGACCTCACCGCCACCGCCGGATCCTTCCACCGTGCAACCGGTTCGGATACCGTGTTCACTGCCTGGCAATCGTTCTACACCCGAGTCGGCACCATCGCCGCACGCATCTTCCCGACGATGCTGGAGCCGTTGCGCTCGGGCGCCGAGATGCACGACCTGGTCATCGGCACCGATTCCAGCGAGGCCGAGTTCTGGGAAACACTCACCACCGAGCCGCTCGGAACACTGCTCGAACAGTACTTCGATGACGACGTGGTGCGTGGGATCGCCGCCACCGACGGTCTGATCGGCACCTTCGCCGACCTCGACGATCCGTCGATGCGGCAAAACATCTGCTTCCTGTACCACGTGATCGGTGGCGGCACCGGCGACTGGGATGTCCCGGTCGGCGGGATGGGCGCCGTGTCAGGCGCCCTGTATCAGGCGGCGGCTGCCGCAGGCGCCGAGATCCGCACGGGTGTTCAGGTTCTCGGCGTCGACCCGACCGACGGTACCGTCGAACTCTCCGACGGCCGGGTGTCGGCGAGCATGCTGTACGCCGCGTGCGCGCCGTCGGTGGTCAACGAGCTGCTCGACGACCCCATCCCCACCGAGTCCGAGACCCGCGGTGCGCAACTGAAGATCAACCTGCTCCTCGACCGACTGCCGCGGCTGCGGGACGGTTCGGTCTCGCCCGATGCGGCGTTTTCCGGCACCTTTCACATCAACGAGTCCGCAACTCAGCTGCGCACCGCATTCCGGCAGGCTGAGCGCGGGCAGATGCCTGATCTCCCGCCGTGCGAGATCTACTGCCACACCTTGTCGGACGCGTCGATTTTGGGTCCCGAGCTGGCCGGACACCACACCCTCACGCTGTTCGGGCTGCACACGCCGCCGGAGGTGTTCGATTCCCCCGGAGCCGTCGAGCATGCGGTGGGCGCCACCCTCGCCTCGCTGAATTCCGTACTGGCCGAACCCATCCAGAACGTCATCGCCCACGACGTCGAGGGCAGGCCATGTGTCGAGGTCAAGACCCCCCAAGACCTCGAGGACACCCTGGGGCTACCCGGCGGCAACATCTTCCATCGCAGCCTGCAGTGGCCGTGGGCCGAATCCGACACCGAGGTGGGCACGTGGGGCGTGGAGACGCCGCATCCACGCCTGCTGCTGTGCGGCGCCGGCGCTCGACGTGGTGGCGGGGTGAGCGGGATACCCGGCCGCAACGCCGCCCGCAAAGTGCTGGGCGGGTAGCGCATGCGGATGCGGTTGACGCGTCTACGGGACGTGTTCTGGTTCCTTCCGCTGGTGATGGGGCTGTCGGCGATCGTGCTCGCACAGGTTCTTGTCGCGGTCGACCGCTCACTGGCCGACACCACCCCCGGCTGGGAGGGCGGCTTCTTCGTCCGGGTCGGTGCCAGCGGCGGTCGCGACCTGCTCGGTGCGATCGGCGGGTCGATGCTCGGGGTTGCCGCGACCTCGTTCTCGATCACCATCTCGGTACTCGCGACCGCGAGCTCCACGTACGGGCCGCGACTGGTGCGCAATTTCATGAACGACCGCGGCAACCAGTTCGTGCTCGGTATGTTCGGCGCCACCTTCCTGTATGCGCTGATGGTGTTGCGCGCCATCACAGCCGGACCGACCGTGGACACCACCTTCGTCCCCGACATCGCTGTCAACGTGGCCGTGGCGTTGGCCGTGGTCGACGTCCTGGTGCTGGTGTACTTCATCAACCACATCGCGTCGTCGATCCAGGTGTCCACACTCTCGGCACGCGTGCGGTCCGAACTCGACGCCGTGGTCGCCGAACTCTATCCCGATCCCGCACCCGACAACGCAGTCCCCGCGCCGACGCCGAAGGGTGGGACACCCGTCACGGCAACGGGTTCGGGATTCATCATCGGCATCGACGAGACCTCACTGCTGGGTACCGCGCGCGAGCAGGACTTTCTGTTGGCAATGGAGGTCCGCCCCGGCGATCACCTGGTCGCCGGCGAGGTGCTCGCCCACATCCACGGTGCCGATCGCAACGACGAGGTGATTGCGGCCGCGACCGAAGCGGTTCGGGCCGGTATCGACCTCGGCGAGACGCGAACGCCGTACCAGGACATCCAGTTCGCGGTTCAGCAACTCACCGAGATGGCCGTACGCGCCCTGTCCCCGGGCACGAATGATCCCTACACTGCGCACAACACGCTCAACGAGCTCGCCGCCGGGCTCGTCCCGTTGGCCCGCCGCCACGCGCCCGACCTCGGGCGCGTCGACGACAAGGGCACCGTGCGCCTGCTCGTGACCCGTCTACCCATGCAGGAGTTGCTCGACGACGTGTTCGGAGCGGTGCGCACCTACGCACTCGATGCGCCGATCGCGATGACCGCGGCCATCCTGCTCGCACGTCGGATCGGGGTGGCGGCGGTGGATTCCGATGTGCGTGACCACGTCCTGCATCATCTCGGCCTGATCGACGATGCACTCGAGCGCACCGACGATAGCGTCAACGTGGATTTCTGCCGACGTGAGATCGAACAGGCGCGGTCGGCGATCGGCGCGTCAGAGAGCGCGAGATGAAGGAGCATCGTGACGAGTGACCCGGACCGCCTCACCGAACCGGCTGTTCCCGCCTCAGGTCTCGACGAGCTCCGCGCACGCCGGCACCTGACGAGCGATGCCGCGCGCACGGACAAGGTGGCCCGCCGTCATGTAGCCGGACGTCGCACCGCGCGGGAGAACATCGCCGACCTGATCGATGCCGATTCGCTGATCGAGTACGGCCAGTTCGCCACCGCCGCACAGGAACAACGTCGAGACCTGATGGACCTGGTGCTCGACACCCCGGCCGACGGGTTGATCGGCGGCACCGCCACCGTCGGCGGCCGCGCCTGTCTGGTGATCAGTTACGACTGGATGGTGCAGGCCGGCACCCAGGGCATGCGGGGTCATCACAAGACCGACCGGCTGATCGACGTCGCCACCCGATTGCGGCTGCCGGCGGTGTTCTTCACCGAGGGTGGCGGCGGGCGCCCCGGCGACACCGACTATCCGGTGGTGTCGGCGCTGGATGTGGGCTCGTTCCGGATGTGGGGCGCGCTCGGCGAGGTGGCACCGCGGATCGCGGTGGTGTCCGGCCGCTGTTTCGCGGGCAACGCGGTCCTGGCCGGGTCGGCGGACATCCGGGTGGCCACCCCGGACGCCAATCTCGGCATGGCCGGCCCGGCGATGATCGCGGGCGGCGGACTCGGTCAGGTGGCCGCCGAGGACATCGGACCTGCCGAGGAGCAGGCAGCCAACGGGGTCATCGACATCCTGGTCGACGACGAAGCCGAGGCCGTCGCGATCGTGCGGCAGTTGCTCGGCATGACTGCACCGGGCGGCCGGGTCGAGGTCGTCGTCGACGATCAGACAGTGCTGCGCGACGCCCTGCCCGCCAATGATCGTGAGGCGTTCGACGTCCGGCCGATCGTCGAGACCGTCGTCGACACGGGGACGGCGCTCTGGCTGCGCGAGCGGTGGGCGCCGGAACTGGTCACTGCTCTCGCCCGGATCGAGGGCATGCCGATCGGGGTGATGGCCAATCAGTCCACCCATCTCGCGGGTGCGCTCACCTCGGATGCCGCGGCCAAAGCCGCCGACTTCCTCGAACTGTGCGAGCGGTGGGGCATCCCGCTCCTCAGTCTCGTCGACACGCCCGGGTTCATGGTCGGGCCCGAGGCCGAACGCACCGGTCTGGTGCGGACCGCATCTCGGATGGTCAACGTCGGGTCACAGTTCACCCAGCCGTTGATCGGCGTCGTCCTGCGGCGCGGCTACGGCCTCGGCGCCCAGGCGATGCTCGGCGGTGACACGCACCGCCCCGTCCTCACGGTGGCCTGGCCGCAGGCCCATCTGGGCCCGATGGGTCTCGAGGGCGCGGTGCGACTGTCGATGGCCAAGCAGCTCGCCGCGCTTCCGGAGGCCGAACGCGAAGAACTCGTCCGCACGAGTACCGATGCGATGCGGGAGCACGCCAAGGCTCTCAACGCCGCGCGGGTGTTCGAGATCGACGATGTGATCGATCCGGCGGATACGCGCGACATCGTCGCGCAGACGCTGCACCGGGCGCGATGAGATCGCTTCCTCGACTCCGCGACCAGGTGTTTCTCATCGCGATCCGACCGTCCGAGCGGACAGGTACCCTCATGTGCGATGTCTACTCACGAGTTGTTGCCGATCGAGACCCGCAAGCTGGTGGGGTGGTCCCGGACCACCCCGACCGTCGGGCACGTGCTCTCAACGCCATATCCCGAGGTCATCGCGGAAGCCGTTGCGCGTGTGGCCGACGACAATGCGGACAAACCGGACTATCTCAAGCGCGGGGTGATCGCTCGCGGGTTGGGTCGTTCCTATAACGAATCCGGCCAGAACAGCGGTGGCCTCACCGTCGACATGACGCCGCTGACGCGGATCTACTCGATCGACCCGGACACCGCGATCGCCGATGTCGACGCCGGGCTGTCTCTCGACGCCCTCATGGCCGCGGCTCTGCCGTTCGGACTCTGGGTCCCCGTGCTGCCGGGCACCCGGCAGGTCACCGTCGGAGGCGCGATCGCCCACGACATCCACGGCAAGAACCACCACAGCGCGGGTAGCTTCGGCAACCACGTCGTCGAGATGCATCTGCTCGTCGCCGACGGCCGGGTGCTGATCCTGACCCCCGACGGCTCCTCCGACGACCCGGACGGCGAACTGTTCTGGGCGACGGTGGCCGGCATCGGTCTCACCGGCATCATCCTGCGCGCCAAGATCGCGATGAAGCGCACCGAGAGCGCCCTGTTCCTCGCCGACACGTTCACCACCAATACCCTCGACGAGACGATCGACCTGCACCTCGAGCAGCGTTACGAGGACGGCTTCGAGTACGCCTCGGGATGGTTCGACACCATCAGCGGCCCACCAAAACTCGGGCGCGGGTCGTTCAGCCGCGGCAATCTCGCAACCCTCGACGACCTGCCGGCCAAGTACCGCAAGGACCCGTTGGCGTTCAAGAGCAAGCCGCTGATCTCGCTTCCGGATGTGTTTCCGCGCGGGCTGGCCAACAAGTTCGACTTCGCGCTGGTGGGTGAGGCTTACTACCGCATGGGTTCGAACAAGATGGGCCAGATCAAGAATTTGGCGCAGTTCTATCACATGCTCGACGTCGTCGGGAACTGGAACAACGCCTACGGCCGCGGTGGCGGATTCACGCAGTACCAGTTCATCGTGCCGACCGGCAACGAGAAGGACTTCAAGCAGCTCATCGTCGACATCCAGGCCTCCGGGCACGTGAGTTTCCTCAACGTGATCAAACTGTTCGGCGAAGGGAACAAGGCGCCGCTGAGCTTCCCGTTCAAGGGGTGGAACGTCTGCCTCGACTTCCCGGTCAAGAAGGGTCTCGCGGAGTTCCTCAACGACCTGGACCGGCGGGTGATGGAGATGGGTGGCCGCCTCTACACGGCCAAGGACTCGCGGACGTCCGCGCAGAATTTCCACGCGATGTACCCGCGAATCGACGAGTGGACTGCGGTTCGGCGGCGGATCGACCCGACCGGAGTCTTCATGTCCGACATGGGTCGTCGCCTCGAACTCGTCTGACGACCACCTTCCCGAACTTCCCACCACCTGCTCACGAACACCGAAAGGGCACCATGATCAACGCCGTCGGCGCACCCCAATCCATCCTGATCCTCGGCGGCAGTTCCGAGATCGGGCTGGCGATCGCCGAGGAGTACCTCAAGAAGGGGCCCGCCCGACTGGTGCTGGCCACCGTCCCGGGCGATCCCACCTCCGATGCCGCGGTCGAGAAGATGCGGACGGCCGGCGCCACCGACGTCGAGTTGATCGACTTCGACGCACTCGCGCCCGACACCCACCCCGCGGTGATCGACAAGGCCTTCGCCGGCGGTGACATCGACGTGGCGATCGTCGCCTTCGGTGTGCAGTTCGACGACGAAAAGGTGTGGCAGGACCAAAAGGGTGCGGTCACCGAGGTCGCCATCAACTACACCGCGGCGGTCTCGGTGGGTGTGCTGCTCGGTGAGAAGATGCGCGCACAGGGCTCGGGCCAGATCATCGCGATGAGCTCGGTAGCCGGAGAACGTGTGCGGCGCAGCAACTTCGTCTACGGCTCCACCAAGGCCGGACTCGACGGTTTCTACCTCGGCCTCGGCGATGCGTTGCGGCCGTTCGGTCCTCGCGTCCTCGTCGTTCGGCCCGGTCAGGTCCGCACCAGGCTGTCGGCCCATGTCGACGAAGCTCCGATGACGGTGAACAAAGAGGACGTCGGCCGCATGGTGGTCGCGGCCGCCGACAAGGGCAAGGAGATCGTCTGGGCTCCGGCGCCGTTCCGCTTCGTCATGATGATCCTGCGGCACATCCCGCGCCCGATCTTCCGTCGACTACCGATCTGATCGTGAGCACCGCCGTTCGCCGCGCCCGCGACGTCGGCGCACTCGTCGCTGCCGCGCTGCTGGGTGCGCTCATCGCGTTCGTGGGGCTGAAGGTCATCGCGGGCGTCGACTGGCCCGCGTTCAACTCCTCCAATGTGACCCGCGCACTGACCACCGTCGGGCAGGTGTTCGCGGTCGCGGTGCTCGTCGTCGCCGTTCTCCTGGATCGTTACGGCAGACCACGCTGGTTGACCGGCCTGCTGTCGGTGGCCGCATCCGCCGGGATGGTGACCGTCACCCTGGGTATGCCGTTGGGCGCCACGAAGCTCTACCTGTTCGGTCTCTCGGTGGATCAGCAGTTCCGCACCGAGTACCTCACCCGGATGACCAGCAGCCCACGGCTGGCGGACATGACCTATCTGGATCTGCCGCCCTATTACCCGGCCGGGTGGTTCTGGTGGGGTGGCCGGTTCGCCGACATCGAGGGACTGCCCGGGTGGGAGGCCTACAAACCGTGGGCCATCATCTCGATGGCGGCGGCCGCGGCCGTGGCGATACTGCTGTGGACGCGGATGGTGGGCGCGATGCGGGGAATCCCGATCGCCCTGGTCATCACGCTGGTCACGGTGATGTGGGCGTCACCGGAACCGTATGCGGCGATTCTGGTGATACTCGGCGTCCCGATGCTGATCCCGATGTTGTACGGGCTGCGCGGCAGATCACGGCTCGCCGACGGCCCCGTGGGCGGCCTCCGCCGCGGCACGAGTTGGCCTGCGGTGATCGGCTCCGGTGTGTTCCTCGGCATCAGCGCCACCTGCTACACGCTCTACACCGGGCTGTTCGCGCTCAGCGCGATCGTCATGGCTCTGTATCTCTGTGTGGTCGGTTGGGTTTCGGCCGGCAACAAGGCGGTGCCCAGCGCCACCGTGACCGGCCGGCGAAGAGGAGTGATCCTCGCGATCCTGGGTCGACTGGTCGCGATGGGCGTCATCTCCGGCCTCATCGCCCTGGTGGTGTGGGCCCCGTATTTGTGGGCGCGGGCGACCAGCGAGCCCGCCAGCGGCGGCACTGCCGAACACTATCTGCCCGATCGTGGCGCTGTCCTGCCGCTGCCATTCTTCAACTTCTCCCTGATGGGTCTGGTCACTCTGATCGGCCTGGTCTGGCTGCTGCTGCGGTTCCGACAGCGCACCGTCGCGCTTGCGCTGTTCATCACCGTCGTGACGATCTACCTGTTCTGTCTGCTGTCGATGTTGCGCACCGCCGGTGGCAGCACGCTGCTGTCGTTCCGGCTCGATCCCCTGCTGTACGGCGCGTTGTCGGCGGCCGGGGTGCTCGGTATCGCGGATCTGTCGCGCTGGGCGGTGGGCAAGTTCGGCGATGTCCGCTTCGCGATCGGTGCGATCGCGGCGGTCTCGGCCATCGCGCTCGCGCAAGGCATCCCGGGTCATCTGTCCGGGGAGATCACCACCGCCTACACCGACACCGACGGTCGCGGCGAACGCGCCGATCAACGTCCCGCAGGCGCCGAGTCGTACTACCCGGAGATCCATCGGTTGATCCGCAAGCAGACCGGCCGGACCGCCGATCAGAACGTGGTGCTGACCGCCGACTACGGCTTCCTGTCGATCTATCCGTACTGGGGCTTCCAGGGACTCACCTCGCACTACGCGAACCCCTTGGCCGAGTTCGACAAACGCGCCGCAGCCATCGAACGATGGGCCGACGCCGAGACCCCCGACCAACTCATCCGACGGCTGGACCGTTCGCCGTGGACTCCACCCAATGTGTTCCTGTTCCGCTATGCCGCTGAGGGTTACACGCTGCGGCTGGCCGAGGACGTCTACCCCAATGACCCGAACGTCAAGCGGTACACGGTGACATTCGATCCGGCCGTGTTCGCCGACCCGAGGTTCGAGGTGACCGAGGTGGGACCTTTCGTGGTGGTGGTGCGTCGATGAAGTTCGGACGCAGACCGATGCAGATCAGTCGGGTGGACGCCGGATCGTCGACAGCGTTTCTGGTGCATACCGACGTGGTGAATTGGATACTGCTGCAGGAGGGCTCGGATCTGACCCTCATCGACGGCGGCTATCCAGGTCAGGCATCTGCGGTCGAGGAGTCGGTGCGGGCCATCGGCCGTCGTCCCGAGGACATCCGGGGTGCGCTGCTCACCCACGCACACGTCGACCATCTCGGCGGGCTGGTGACGCTGAACGCGCGTTACGGATTCGACGTCTACTGCGATCCGGTGGAGGTCGCCCATGCCCGCCGCGAATACCTGCAGCAGGCGGGTCCGGCTGACATCGTGCCGATCTCCTACCGACCTCGGGTGCTGCACTGGCTGTCGATGGTGTTGCCGCTGGGAGCGTTGAGCCGCACGGGCCTCGAGGCCGAGCCGTTCCCGTCGCCGCTGGACCTGCCGGGCGCTCCGAACCCGGTGGCCGCGTACGGTCACACCGACGGTCACAGCGCCTACCTCGTCGCCGACGACGCGGTGCTCGTGTGCGGGGACGCCATGGTGAGCGGCCACCCGATCTCGACGGTGACCGGTCCGCAATGCATCGAGCACGCATTCGCACACGATGAGGCCACCGCGCGACGCACCGTGGAATCGTTCACCTCGCTCGATGCCACGGTCCTGTTCCCCGGACACGGCCCCCGGCACAACGGTCCGGTCGCCGAGGCCGCGCGCCGCGCGCTCGACATCTCCTGAGCCTCCCTCACGATTTCGTAGTACCAACAGCCGCGAGGCGGCGGTTCGTACTACCGATTCGCGTCTTCGGCGAGCGACTTGATCCGCTCGAGTCGGCGGTCCCAACCGCGGGCGATGGCGTCGAGTTGGCGCGCCACCTGACTCAGTCGCGCGCCCACCGGCTCGTAGCGCACCTCGCGACCGACCTTCGCGGCCGCGACGAGCCCGACGTCGGTGAGTACTCGCAGGTGTTTGGCGATGGCCTGTCGGCTGATCGGCAATCGGTCGGCCAGCGCCGACGCCGAGGCCGGGGCGCGGGAGAGTTCGACAAGAATCTGCCACCGGCTGTCGTCGGCGAGCGCGGCGAACAACTCGACCGGCGCCTGCGTCTCGGCGTCAGGCACGAGCATCGGCCCCGGTGAGGTGCACACGGGCCAGCTCCAGTTCGAGTCGCCAGCCCTGGGAGTGATCGTCGAATCGGGAACGTCGATCGGCCTCCGGCTCGGACAACGATGCGAATCCCGATTCGGCGACCTTCAGCAATACTCCCGAATCGGCCGGAGTCAGCCAGAATTCGACCAGCGTGGATGAGCTCGACGGGTCGTCTGCGTCGATGTGCCAGCGAAACGCCGCATACGACGGCTCATCGAGATGCACGGTCCGGAAGGCGAAGCGCCCGTGGGTCGGATCGGTGACATAGGCGATCTCACCGTCGTATTCGACCTGATGGTCGACGATGCGCTGGTCATTGATGTACCAGCCGGGTTCACTCACCAACTCCCAGACCCGCTGCGGGGATGCGTTGATGGTGATCTCACGTTCGATGCGGTCGTACTCGGTGTCCATCATGGTGTCCTCTCAGGCTTTCATCTGCAACCCAAGGATTGCACATCGCACCGACCGTCTGCAACCCCAAGGTTGCATTTCTGTCGCCACGCGGTTCGCCCCCCGGGTAGAACGCTGAGCCGTCAGCCGAGCACGTCGACTAGTTGCCTTATCGCGAATTCGTAACCACGGATACCGAATCCGGCGATCACCCCGGACGCAAGCGGCGACACATAGGAGTGATGGCGAAACGCCTCACGCTTGTGCACATTGCTGATGTGCACCTCCATGATCGGCACCTCGGGTATCACGAGGGCATCGGCGAGTGCCACCGAGGTGTGCGTCCAAGCGGCCGGGTTGATCACGATCCCACTGATCTGACCACGCGCCTCGTGCAACCAGTCGATCATCTGACCCTCGTGATTGGTCTGCGCCGCCCGCAATCCGTAGCCGAGTTCGGCTGCGGTCCGCTCCGCCAGCGCGACGACGTCGTCGAGGGTGGCCGCACCGTAGACCTCCGGCTGCCGGACGCCCAAGGTGTTCAGATTGGGGCCGTTGAGCAGCAGAATCGGCAACGGTTCCGGGCCGGTGGCGGAGTCAGGCATGGCACCCACCATAGTTCAGCGACCTTCGGCCGAAACGGGACGCGCAAGCCCAACCGTTACCATCTCTCTTTGTGCCATCGCAGACGGTAAGACGCGCCAGGGTCGTCGCCATCATCACCGGACTGCTCGGATTCCTGATGGCACTCGCAACGCCACTGATGCCGGTTCATCAGACGACCGCCCAGATCTCCTGGCCCCAGGGCGAGCAGGTCGAGTCGGTCGCGGCACCGCTGATCAGCTACGTTCCCATCGATCTGGATGTTCGGGTGCCGTGCAGTGCGGTGGAGCAGCTCGGCGACGGCGAGTCCGTGCTGTTGTCGACGACGCCGAAGCAGGCGGAGAAATCCGGCGAGCGCGGGTTGTTCATCCGCAAGACCGGGCAGCCCGGCGATCCCGCCTCGCGGCAGACCGTCGAGGTGGTCATCCGCAACATGCCACTGGTGGCGGCGACGCTGGAGGACATCCGCGGTCAGGACTGCCGCGAGATCTCGGTGCACGCCGACGCCGAGGCCGTCTCGGCCGAGTTCGTCGGGATGCGCACCGACGACGGCGAACCGCTCGACGGCACTACCGCGGGCCGCGAGTCCGACACTTACGATGCCGACCAGCGCCCGCAGGTCACCGGGTTGTTCACCGACCTCGACGGCCCGGTCGCCAGCCTGCCCGGGCTGGACGCGCACGTCACGATCGACTCGCGTTACTCCACCGCGCCGACGATCCTGAAGTGGGCGGTGCTCGTCATCGGGATCATCGCCACCCTGCTGTCGCTGGCCGCGCTCGCAGTTCTCGATTCCACCGACGGCCGACGGCACCGACGGATCCTGCCGGCGCGGTGGTGGCACCTCAACGCCCGCGACTATGTGGTCATCGGCGCGCTGGTGGTGTGGCACATGATCGGTCCCAACACTTCCGACGACGGCTACCTGCTGACGATGTCGCGGGTGGCGCAGGACACCGACTACACCGCCAACTACTTCCGCTGGTTCGGGGCGCCCGAGGCGCCGTTCGGCTGGTACTACCAAGTGTTCGGCTGGCTCAGCCACATCAGCGTGGCCAGCCCATGGATGCGCCTGCCGGCACTCTTGTGTGGCATCGGTGTGTGGCTGATCGTCAGCCACGAGGTGTTGCCGCGACTCGGGCGCGCCGCCATCACCCGTCCGTCGGTGGGCTGGACAGCCGCCTTCGTCTTCCTCATCTCCTGGTTCCCGTTCAACAACGGGCTGCGCCCCGAGCCGATCATCTGTCTCGGTGCGCTGCTCACCTGGTGTTCGGTGGAACGGGCAATCGCCACCGGCCGCATGCTGCCGGCTGCCGTCGCCTGTCTGATCGGCGCATTCAGTCTCGCCGCCGGACCCACCGGCCTGCTCGCGGTCGCCGCACTGATCGCCGGCGCCCGACCGATGATCCTGGCCCTGATCAAGCGCGCCAAAGTGATCGGTGGTGGTCGATGGTCTTATGTGGCGTTGCTCGCCCCCATCGTCGCCGCCGGCACCTTCGTGATCTTTGTGGTGTTCTCCAATCTCACGCTGCGGTCGTTCGTCGAGGCCTCGCAGATGAAGTCGGCACTTGGGCCGTCGATGCACTGGTACAACGAGATCAACCGCTACTCGTCGTTGTTCGCGTTCTCCGCCGACGGCTCCATCGACCGCCGATTCGCGGTGCTCACCATGATCCTGTCGCTGGTGGTGTCCGCGGCAATGCTGATCCGGCGCTCCCGTATCCCCGGCACCGCGCTGGGACCGTCGCGCCGGATCGTCGGGATCACCTTCGCCTCGCTGGTGTTCCTGATGTTCACGCCCACCAAGTGGACCCACCACTTCGGGGTTTTCGCCGGTCTCGCCGCGGCCCTGGCCGCGCTGGCCGCGATCGCCGTCGGACATCAGGCCATGCATTCGCGGCGCAACCGGACGTTGTTCGCCGCGCTCGTTTTGTTCGTCGCCGGCCTCGCATTCACCGCGCCGAACTCCTTCTACTACTCCTCGGCATGGGGTATGCCGTGGGGCGTCACGCAGGTGAGCTTCGGAGTGAACCTCGCGAGCCTGCTGCTCTATGCCGCGCTGCTCCTGCTGCTGCTCGCGCTCTGGTTCCACTTCCGCGAACCGTTCACCGGCACCGACCCGGCCGACGACCCGACGACCGATACCGACAGAGCCTGGTACCGCCGGATGTGGGCGCTGCTCGCATCCGCGCCACTCGCCTTCGTCTCCGCTGCCGTCGTGGTGTTCGCTCTGGTCACCGCCATGTTCGCGGGAATCCAGCAGAGTTCGTCGTACTCGGTGCCGCGTGCGAATCTGGAGGCCCTCACCGGCCAGGAGTGCGGGATGGCCGACAAGGTGTGGGTGGAAACCGACCCGAGCCGGTTCTTGCTGCAACCGGTCGACGGCTCCATCGCCGACCCCCTCGCGGGTCCGGCGACGGCGCCACCGGACGGTACCCGCCCGGCCACCACCGGGTTCACCGCCAATGGCGTGCCGGTCGATCTGGAGACCACCGCCAGCGAGGGGTCGCTGGGCGTGCTGGCGGGCAATGCGACAGACTCACCCGACGTGCTCACCGCCAACACCGGCGGCACCGGTGGCGGCGTCACGTCGCAGGCCGGGGTGAACGGCAGTTTCGCCGAGCTGCCGTTCTTCCTCGATCCGGCCACCACCCCGGTGATGGGCAGCTACTCGACCACCGATCAGGTGCCGGCCCGGCTCACCTCCGCCTGGTACGCGCTGCCCGCCGACTTCGCCGACAACCCGCTGCTGACCTTCTCGGTCGCCGGGCTCTACGACAACCCGAACCTGCTGCTGGAGTACACCACCGATCCGATCGATCCGGGTACGCGGGACGCCGAGCTTCAGGCAGAAGGCGAAACCGAACTGATCGACCCGGGCCCGCGTCCGTCGTGGCGCAATGTCCGCGTCACCACCGACTCGTTGCCGTCGGATGCGACCGCGGTGCGCATCGTCGCCACCGACGACAACCTGTCATCGGACCGCTTCATCGTGGTGACCCCGCCGCGGCTGCCGGAGATGCAGACGCTGCAGGACGTCGTCGGCCGGGAAGACCCGGTGCATGTGGACTGGACCTCCGGCCTGGCGTTCCCCTGTCAGCGTCCGTTCTCCCACGCCAACGGGGTCGCCGAGATCCCACAGTGGCGGATCAAACCGGGCGCCGACCTCGCCGCCGCGGTGTCGGCGTGGCAGGACTCCTACGGCGGCGGACCGCTGGGCTGGCTGGAGGTGTCCCAGCAACCCGAGGCGATGGCCACCTACCTGCAGGGTGACATCGGCCGCGACTGGGGTTCGCTGGAGCGCTACACCCCTTACGGCGACGTGAACACCCTCGCCGACATCGACACCGGCACCGCCACCCGCAGCGGCCTGTGGAGTCCGGCGCCGATTCGGTACTGAGTGGCGATGCACCGCCAATCCTCGCGTAACCAACGAGCCACACCGCTGGTGGTCGAGTAGCCAACGAGCCGCACCGCCGGTGGTCGAGTAGCCGACGAGCCGCACCGCCGATCGTCGCGTAGCCGACGAGCCCCACCGCCGGTGGTCGAGTAGCCGACGAGCCCCACCGCCGATCGTCGCGTAGCCGACGAGCCCCACCGCCGGTGGTCGAGTAGCCGACGAGCCGCTAGGCGAGGAGGCGTATCGAGACCACAAGACACACAGCAGATCTCGATACGGCCCTCGCCTAGCGGCTCGAACCTACTCGATCAGCGACAGAAGTCGAGCCCGACGCCTGTCAGCGGACATGAAAAACTGCCCATGGGCGGTCACGAAAGTGCCCGCTGACGGACAATAAGGACTGCCCACTCGCGGTCACGAAGCTGCCCGTCGGCGGACACGATTTTGCCCACACCTGTCTCATCCGACGGCGCGTCTGCGCTGAGCGGGTCTCTCCCGTGGCTTCGATAGCGATTGCCTAGTCGTATCGAACTCACTCACGGGAGAGACCCTTCTTGAAGTCTGACGGAGAACTCAT
>NZ_JAPKFM010000037.1:0-45941 GCF_026262595.1 Gordonia aquimaris
CTGGCAAAAAACTCCACAGACATCCCACACACGAGGAGTGCAGGACATCCACAAAACCAATGCCACAAAAAAATGGCATCAGACAATCCATCAACACACTATCGAGTTCTCAAAGAACACACACCCACCAGCACCACCTCACAGTGAGGCGAACTCCAGCAAGCTTCATGTTCGACCCCGGCGCTATTCAGGCCGCAACACAGCGACCTAGATACTACTCTCAGGGGCGGCCAGCTCGAACCCGGTCTCCACTCCCGTTCGACCTTTCGGCCTCCCGGGCGGCGCCGTGGCGCGCTGACTGGAGAAAAGTTACGCACATACGCCGTTAAACGCAAATCGCCTGGTCAGCGCCTGCTTCTGCGTGCACGAGATGCTCGTGATGGACAGATACCACTGGGGGTTGCTGACCTTCGGTGCCATCCTCGTTCTGTGTCACCGTCGTCGCACCTGGTGTTGCTGCACGGTGTGGCCTGCTCGGACCGCATCTGGCAGGACGTGGTCCCACTCGTGTCCGCACATCACGATGTCCATGCCCTGACTCTCCTTGGCCATCACGGCGGGCCGGCGATACAGCGCCATCCACCGCAAGTGTCTGACGTGGTGGACGCTGCCGAACGCGATCTCGATGACCTCGGCATCGACCGACCTCATCTGGCCGGGAACTCACTCGGCGGATGGATCGCGATCGAATTGGCTCGTAGGGGTCGCGCCGCGAGCGTGTGCGCGTTCTCGCCCGCCGGCTTCTGGTGGGACCGCGCCTCCCACCGACGACCAGCGAACGCCATTCGCGTATCTCGTGCTCTCACGCACCTCTTGCGTCCGGCCGCGCGTTTCGCGGCGAGATCCGCTTCGGTCCGGCGGCGGAGCCTGCGGCCGGTTGCACTTCACGGAGACCGGCTGACCGCCGCGCAGGTCCTCGACATGATCGACGATTCTCTCGACTGTCCATTCATGGGCGAGTACAGACCGGACGAGTGGGCACATCCTCTGGACCCGCTGCCCTGCCCGGTGACCCTGGCATGGGCACAGTTCGCTCGCCTCATCCCGGCGGCCACCTATGGTTCTACAGCGCGTGAACGGCTTCCTGGCGCGACATGGCTGCCGCTACCCGATGTCGGCCACATCCCGATGATCGACGACCCGGACCTGGTCGCCCGGACCATCCTCACGGTAACGGGCGGCGACGCCGCACAGTCATGATGGACCGGTCAGCCTTGACACGCGTTCCGCGGAACACCGAACGCCGCGTAGGCCTCGCCGAGCCGTCGATCCTGGGGGCCGCCCGAGGTTCAGCTTGTCCGACGATCGGGCACAAAGACCGTGTCCAGGACGCCGCAGAAAATCAGCACGGTGTCGGCCATGAACTCGCGCCGCGATACACCGCATGCCCGCAGCGCCGGACCGTGATCGACAGCGACTACGACGATGACTGCCACCGCCATGAGACGCCACAACTCCCGCATGACTTTTCGGGCCGGCGCCGGTGTGGCGTGGAAGCCGATGCGGAGACGGCGACCCTGGAAGGGGACGTGATGGCGTTCGTCGTCGAGTATCCGTTCGGCGACGTCGATCAGGACTGAATCGCGACCGCCGTCGGCCAGAGCGCGGTAGTAGCGAAGCGCAACGACTTCGGCGATGGTGAGCACCATCAGCTCGAGTCGTAGGCCCATCAATCTACGCAGGTGTACGAAGACGGTGTCCGACCAGTGTGAGCGCTTCGTCCCGACACCACCCGCGTTCAGCAAGTGCGCCAGCATTCGCGCGTGATTCTGTTCCTCTGCGACAAAGAGTTCGACCGCGATCGCACAATCCGGGTCACCAGTGGCTCGGGCATTCTCGATCAGGTGCCGTCCGTCGCCACTCTCGCCCACCTGGAACTTCTGCAGACTCCGCGCCACCGCCGGGTCAAGCCGACTGCATGCAGACCACTTGGGCTGAGGGGCCGATGCTCGGCGAGCTGCCCGCTCGCGAAACTCATCCGACCAGCCGGTCGCCTCGACCTTAGGTGTCTTGTCGTGGTCCTTCACTCTTCTGAGCTGCCGGTAGTCGACGACGACATGTGCCTGCAACCGGTCGGGCCAGCAGCTAGCAAGCAAGCCCTACCCGCGCGCCATATCCACGAACTTGCTCAAATGCAGTTGGTGCGCAACGGTAATCGTCGCCGTCGGACCATTGCGATGCTTACCCAGGATGATGTCGGCCTCACCGGCGCGTGGGTCGTCGCGCTCGAAGGCGTCGGGGCGGTGCAGCAGGATCACCATATCCGCATCCTGCTCGAGTGAGCCCGATTCGCGCAGGTCAGAGACCTGCGGCTTCTTGTCGGTCCGCTGTTCGGGACCGCGGTTGAGCTGACTGATCGCGACCACGGGAACCTCGAGTTCCTTTGCGAGCAGCTTCAATTGGCGGGAGAACTCGGAGACCTCTTGCTGGCGGGACTCGACCTTCTTACCCGAGGTCATCAGCTGCATGTAGTCGACGACGACGAGGCGAAGGTCTTGGCGCTGTTTCAAGCGTCGCGCCTTGGCGCGGATCTCCATCATCGTCAGGTTGGGCGAGTCGTCGATGAACAGCGGCGCCTCGGATATCTCGCCCATGCGGCGGGCGAGGCGGGTCCAGTCGTCGTCGGTCATCGAACCGCCACGCATGTCACCGAGTTTGACCTTCGCCTCCGCCGACAGCAGACGCATCACGATCTCGGTCTTGCTCATCTCCAGCGAGAACATGGCGCTGGTCAGCC
The DNA here is from genome assembly GCF_026262595.1 of Gordonia aquimaris. Classification (NCBI taxonomy): domain Bacteria; kingdom Bacillati; phylum Actinomycetota; class Actinomycetes; order Mycobacteriales; family Gordoniaceae; genus Gordonia; species Gordonia aquimaris. Next base: position 2,738 of record NZ_JAPKFM010000037.1, read on the forward strand.
CGTGATGGATTGAGCACGACCGCAGGAAGTCCATCGCCAGGGTCGAGTTGTGGGTGGGCACCATCGCCTCGCCGGCGAGGTACATGTGGTCGTCGTTGTCCACCTCGACGCAGCGCACCGGCACCGAGTCGATGGGCCGCACGTCGACCAGCCTGCGCACCCCGGCGCGTCGGCGGAGCTCCTTGTGCCGAATTGCCTTGTGGTGCACGGTGAACACATCGTCGTCGGCGTCCACACGCAGCCAGCCGGTGGCCGAGCGCTTGTAGCTGTACCCCAAACCCGCCACCAGGTCGGCGACGACGGCAGTCATGTGCCGCGTGGCGGCCGGCACCGTGATCCAACCGTCGTCGTCGACCGTGGCACGCGCGTCGAGCAACCCCGCGAGCAGTGCCCGACGCTGCGCGATCGACCCCCGCAGATACTCAAACGGGATGCGCCCGCCGAGATCGGCCATCAATGTCATCACGTCGACGGGGCCCTCGGCGTCGATCCGCATGCTGATCTCGGGATCGTCGAAGGCCATCCCCGCCAGCGCGGCGACGGTATAGGGCCCGTAGGCGAAGCGCTTACGCGGCAGATCCAATGGCTCGGTGTTGCGGACCACCGCGCACCCGACGTGGGCCCGCAGGGTGCCGGTGGTGACGGTCTGGCGTTTGCCGTCGATGTCGGCCACCCACTGGTGCTCTTCGTCGGCGACGAGCATGGTGCCGTCGTTGAATTCGACCTCGTAACAGGGTCGTTCGGTCATCACGTCGGTCGCGGCAACCACCCGCGTCGGTCGGCCCCGGGCGTCGAGCAGTTGATCGCCGACGCCGACGGTACCCATGGTTGTCCAGCCGGTGGGGGTGGGCAGCGGCGTGTCGAGTGCGAGCGCCTTGCCCACACCAGGTCGTGCGGCGACGATGATCATCTGCCCGGGGTGCAGACCGTTGGTGATCTTGTCCAGATCCACGAAGCCGGTCGGCACGCCGAGTGAGATCCCGCCGCGCGAGGCGATGGAGTCGATCTCGTCCATCGTCGGTTGCAGCAGTTCCTCGAGCGGCACATAGTCCTCGGCGGTGCGACGTTCGGTCACCTCGTACACCTCGGCCTGCGCACGGTCGACGACCTCCGCGACGTCCTGTCCGTCGGCACCGGCATAGCCGAACTGCACGATGCGGGTTCCGGCCGTCACCAGACGACGCAGAATGGCCTTTTCCGAGACGATCTCGGCGTAATAGCCGGCGTTGGCTGCGGTCGGCACGGTGGAGATCAACGTGTGCAGATAGGGCGCGCCGCCGACCCGGCGCAGTTCACCGGCGCGCTCCAATTCGGCCGACACCGTGACCGCGTCGGCCGGCTCCCCCTTGCCGTACAGCTCGAGGATCGCGTCGTAGACCGCCTGATGCGCGGGTCGGTAGAAGTCCGCGGACCGAAGTTTCTCGACCACGTCGGCGATGGCGTCCTTGGATAGCAGCATGCCGCCGAGCACCGACTGCTCGGCCGCCATGTCTTGGGGCGGTTGCCGCCCGAAGTCCTCCGCGGGAACGTCGTCGTTCCGACGGCCAGCTCGCCCACCGGACACCGGCTCCAAATGGCCCGGTTCATGCCCGCGGTCATCGACTACTGCCACCCGTGTCAAACCTCTCGCAGTACTTGCACCACTCGACCTCGAGTGGGTCCGACTCTGTGGCGTCTGCGGCGTGTGCCGCCGACGTCGGTCGTGCTTGCCTCCGTGATACCCGGTGGCACCGACAGGTTTCCCCGACGGACCCCGAGCGCTCACGCAGAAGCACTGACGGAGCACATTAGATCCCCGATCCGCGCCCGCTCAAACGCACTTGTGCACAACACTGTCAGCAAACTGTGGACGGACTGTGGACGCGATCGGAAGTGTTGTTAACCCCCTGTGCACAACATGGGGAAACACTTCCTGTGGACAAATATCGTCGCAGGTCACGGGCACAATGCTTCATCCACAGTGAGCGTGGAAAATTCCCTCGGCGTGTCACGCGGAGCGACGGAATCGGCGTGTTGCGTTCAAGGATCAACCACGCGTTGCCAACAACTCGGTAAACATCGGGTGTGACCCGGGTAACACCTGGTCAATGCGTTCGCCAGGTATCAGGCCCGAGTGGGTCGACTGTCCACAGAATCGCTACGACCGGGCCCGCGCACCTCGCACGTGTGCTGGAATGGTCGGCGTGGGGAGGCAACGACTTCTGCGCCAATTGCGCACACACCGACCGCGGCGCACCGTGGCCACGATCATCGCCGCGTTCGGCGTCGCCGTGGTGACCGCGCTGACGGGTCCCGCGCCGAGTTCGTCGGCCGTCCCTCCCGGCCCGACACTGCCGGTCGAGTTCGATCTGGCGCGATATCAGCCGGTCAATCCCGAGCAGTACCGCTCCCTGGCCTACGTCGACAACGGTCGCGGATTCTTGCGGGTCGGACGCTGGATGTGTCAGATCGGTCCTGGCTACCGCTACGCGGGTTGTCAGGGGCATCCGGCGACGGCGCCGGCGGGGATCCGAGGCGCGGCGATCTCCGGTGATCAGCAGGGTCCGTGGTGGGTGCCGCCGGCCACCACGTATCGCTTCGGTGCACCGTCGGGTTTCGTGCCGCCGACGTTGTCGGTGGGCAGAAGAGTCACCCTCTACGGCGTCACCTGCACCGCGCCTCGAGCCGATGTCGTGGCCTGCCGAACCGGCTCGCGGGCGCTGATCTTCACCCCGGGCTGGCACAAATTCTTCTTCCCCAGTGGCGACACCGCGCACAGCCCGAATCCGGCGCCGCGCTATCTGCCGCCGCGACTGCAGTACTGGAATCAGTTGCCGGCGTCCCCGGTCCCGCCGCGCTGACGGTTCCCGGGGTCCACGGTCAGATGAAGGACCGGAGTTGTGTGGCGAAATCGAACACCCAAGCATGCGAGCGTCGATGCGCCTGACTGCGTGACGGAGGTGCGCTCGCGCGAGCGGCAGCGGCAGCAACCCTCCGCTCGCGGCGTTCGACCCTGCGTTGGGTCCGTTCTCGGGCCGCGATGACCTGGCGTTGCTCGTGGCGTGCGAAATCGATCGACGGCTGAAAGAAGTAGACGAGCACGGCGACGATGGCGCCGACAATGATGATGGTGATGAGCATGGCGAACGTCTCCTGCATGGCTGTGATGTGTTGTCGCACGAGCCCTGTGGACGTTCGCCTCGTTGCGCCCATCCGGTCCCCCCGGATATGGCGAACTCGTGGGAATGACGCTACGGCGGGGTTGCGGGTGTGCCACGCGTACTGCGCTACGCGAGTTTGACGGGTGGGGGCGTCATCGGTCTGCCGACTACGCAGGTGGGATCTTCGTCGTGGTGGTGGCGCTGGTCTCGATACGTCCTCGCCTAGCGGCTCGGACTACTCCTTGGATCGAGTAGCCGCGAACGGAGTGAGTGGCGTATCGAGATCGACCAGCAGTTGGGACTCGACGCTCGGACTACTCCCTGGATCGAGTAGCTGCGAACGGAGTGAGTGGCGCTTCGAGATCCTTGGATCGAGTAGCCGCGAACGGAGTGAGTGGCGTATCGAGATCCTTGGATCGAGTAGCCGCGAACAGAGTGAGTGGCGTATCGAGATCGACCAGGTCCGATAACCGGGCACGGAAGAATATGGGCGACACCGAGAGCGGCAATTTTTCGGGGTGGGTAAAGTTCTTCTCACGTTGAACAAGCAGCGACCCGGCACCGCCGTGTGATCGTTGCTGGCCGGGTCTTGAGCCGGTGAGAGGTCCTCCGCCTTGAAATTCGACAGAGTCGACAGCGCTCGACTCCAGCGTCAGATCGCCGATCTGATGGAACGGGTGCAACGCCATGCCGAGACCGACGTATCGCTGGCCCTCGACGACCTTGCCGTCGGTGCGGCCGGGTTGATCCCGGGCGCACAGTACGCGGCGGTCACCGTGACCACCGAGAAGAACATCGTGGACACGCCTGCATCCACCCACTGCAATCCGGCGATCCTCGACGACATCCAGCACAGCGTGCACGAAGGCCCCTACCTGCAGCTCGTCGCGGACAAGGAGCCGATCCGGATAGACGATCTGGCGCAGGAGACGCGCTGGCCCACCTACTGCCGGCTGGCCCTCGAGCGCACCCCGATCCGTTCGCTGCTGAAGTTCCCGCTCGCCGGTTCGACGCACACGCTTGGCGCGCTGACGGTGTGCGCCGACAACCCACACGCCTTCGACGAGGACGCCTTCGACGTCGGCCACGCCTACGCCACGCATGCGTCGCTGGCGTGGGATGCGCTGCGCCGCAAAGAACAATTCGCCATTGCCTTGGCGACCCGCGACATCATCGGCCAGGCGAAGGGCATCATCATGGAGCGTTATCGCTGCAGCGCCGACCACGCCTTCGGGCTGCTCAAAAAGCTGTCACAGGAGTCGAATCGGCCACTGCGCGATGTGGCGCGCCAACTCGTGGATGTCGATGCCCCGGTGGCCGAAGCGGGCGACGCCGGCGTGTGACGCCGCGCCCGTGCAGCGCCCCGACGCAACGATGCCGGCCGGCCCCCAGAGGGACCGGCCGGCATCGTTGAACGACCAGAGGTCGGGTCAGCCTGCGACGACCGCGAGCTCGACGGTCGCCCGCACGTCCGGGTGCAGGTTCACCACGACCGGGTAGTTGCCGGTGGCCTTGATATGGCCCTTCGGCAGCTCCACGTTGCGCTTGTCGACGGCCGGCCCACCGGCCGAGCGGATCGCACCGGCGACGTCGGCGGCGGTCACCGAGCCGAAAAGCTTGCCCGAGTCGTGGGTCCTGACACCCAGCGAGACGTCGGCGAGGGCCTCGATGGCCTGCTTCAGCTCGTTGGCGTGCTCGAGTCCACGGACCTCGCGGGCAGCCTGCACGCGACGGATGTCCTCGACCTGCTTCTCCGCACCACGGGTGGCCTTGATGGCCAGGCCGCGGGGCAGCAGGTAGTTGCGGCCGTAGCCGTCTTTGACCTCGACGGAGTCGCCGGCCTCGCCGAGGTTCTCCACGGCGGCGGTCAGGATGAGTTTCATATCAGTCCCTTTCCCGCTCAGCGTCCGGTCGAGGTGAACGGCAGCAGCGCCACCTCACGCGAGTTCTTCACGGCCACAGCGACATCGCGCTGGTGCTGCACGCAGTTGCCGGTCACGCGACGCGACCGGATCTTGCCGCGATCGGACAGGAAACGGCGCAGCAGCGCAGTGTCCTTGTAGTCGATGACGGCCTTCTTGTCTTTGCAGAAGCTGCACGCCTTGGTCTTGGTGACCTTCTCGACGCGAGGCTTCCGGCTGCTCTTTGCCTTTGCCATTGGTACTCCAGTGTGTTTCTAGAAAGGTGGTTCGTCGTCCCCGCCACCGAACGATCCGCTGCTCGCGGGGGCGCTGCCCCAAGGATCGTCGGCAACCTGCTGACCTCCTCCGCCGCCGCGGCTACCGCCGCCGCCGGAGGAGAATCCGCCGCCTCCGCCGCCACGCGAGGCCTTGTTGACCTTCGCGGTGGCGTATTTCAGCGAGGGACCGATCTCGTCGACCTCGAGTTCCACCACAGTGCGCTTCTCACCCTCACGGGTTTCGAACGACCGCTGCTTGAGGCGGCCCTGCACAACGACCCGGGTTCCCTTGGACAGGCTTTCCGTCACGTTCTCCGCGGCGTCACGCCAGATGTTGCAGCGGAGGAACAGCGCTTCGCCGTCCTTCCACTCATTGGTCTGACGATCGAAGGTCCGCGGCGTGGAGGCCACCGTGAAATTGGCCACCGCGGCGCCCGACGGCGTGAACCGCAGTTCCGGATCGGCGGTCAGGTTACCTACGACGGTGATGACGGTGTCGCCTGCCATGTGTCTCCCCTTGGGTCGTGGTTGGGCACTCGTTGATCGACGCGTACCGGGATGTTGGGTTCAACCCTAGAGCCCGGCACCGACTGCATTGGTGTCGATCGAGGAACTGTGGATTACTTCCGCAGGACCTTGGTGCGCAGCACCGACTCGTTCAGCTTGAGCTGGCGGTCGAGCTCGGTGACCGTCTTGGGCTCCGCGTTGAGGTCGATGACCGCGTAGATGCCCTCGTTGTGCTTGGCGATCTCGTAGGCGAGACGGCGCTTGCCCCAGATGTCGACACCATCCACCTTGCCGCCATCCGTGCGGACAACGTTGAGGAAAGTATCCAGTGAGGGTGCGACGGTGCGCTCGTCCAGATTCGGATCGAGAATGACCATCAATTCGTAGTGACGCATAAGACCACATCACCTCCTATGGGCTTGGTCGGCCACGGACTGTCCGTGGCAGGAGGGTCGCCTGCGTCGGCAACCGCTCCAAGATACACGACGCACCCCTGACCAGCGAAATCGATGCGCGATCACGAACTTCGCGAGAGCCCTCGGGCGCTTTGTGCGTTTGTGACAACGGCTGACTCAGACTTCGTTCCGGCAGGACGTGGTTTGGATCACAGTGCGCCGATTAGCGTCATTCATCACATATTCCAGACCGCGTGAAGGTGAGTGATGACAGCTTTCGACTATCTGCCGTGGCGGCTCGCCGGTCGATCGGGTTCGGCACCGGCGGTGTCCGACGACCGGATAAGCCTGACGCACAGCGAGTTTGACGACCGCGCCGCGGCGGTCGCACAGCAGCTGCGAGATACCGGGGTCGGGGTGGGCGACGTCGTTGCGGTCATGTTGCCCAACCGCGCCGAACTGGTGATCGTGGTCGCCGCGGCTTGGCGGATCGGCGCTGCGGCCACCCCGATCAACCCGGCGTTCACCGCCGCGGAGGCGTCGCGGCAATTGGACGATTCACGTGCCCGCGTCGTCGTCACCGTCGACGGGCACTCTCCGCACCCCGATGCGACCGCGATAGGCGTCGACGACCTCGCCACCGAGATCACCGTCGACGTCCCGCCGCGCGAACCCGGACCCGACGACCTGGCGCTGGTGATCTACACCAGCGGGTCGACCGGCCGGCCGAAGGGTGCGATGCTCACCCACGCCAACGTAGACGCGATGACGTCGATGATGGTCGACCATTTCGGCCTCACCCCGGCCGACCACTGCATGCTGATCCTACCGCTGTTCCACGTGAACGCGCTGATGGTCTCCACGTTCGCGCCACTGCGCGCCGGCGGGCACGTCACCATCGTCGGCTCGTTCTCGGCAAGCCGGTTCTTCGACGACCTGTCCCGGGTGCGGCCCACCTACTTTTCCGCGGTACCAACCATCTTCGCGTTGCTCGCCGCAACACCGGCCGACGTCGAGCCGGACACGTCGTCGGTACGTTTCGCGGTCTGCGGTGCCGCGCCGGTGTCCGAGGAGCTGCTGGCTGCGGTGTCGGATCGGTTCGGCTTCACCATGGTCGAGGGGTACGGCCTCACCGAGGGCACCTGCGCGTCGGCGTGCAACCCGGTCGACGGGATCCGCAAACTCGGCACCGTCGGCCCGGCCATCGCCGGTCAGCAGATCCGCATCGTCGACCCCGACGGCAACGACGTACCAGCGGGTGAACGCGGTGAGGTGCTGATCGGCGGGCCTACGGTGATGGCCGGCTACCTCAATAACCCGGAGGCCACCGCCGCCGCGATCGTCGACGGATGGCTGCACACCGGCGACGTCGGCATCCTCGACGCCGACGGCTACCTACAGGTCGTGGACCGCATCAAGGACATGATCATCCGGGGCGGGGAGAACCTCTATCCCAAAGAGATCGAGTCGGCCCTCGCCAGCGCACCAGGCGTACTCGAGGTGGCCGTCGTCGGCCGACCCGACACCCTGCTCGGCGAGGTTCCGGTCGCCTACGTGGTGGGCTATCCGGACGCCGACGTCTCGGCCGACGAGCTGCGCGCGCACTGCGCCGATCATCTGACGCGCGTGAAAGTGCCCGCCGAGATCACCGTGCTGCCGGCCTTGCCCAAGAACCCGGTGGGCAAGATCGACAAACCCACGCTGCGAGCACGACTCATGGCCGTCTGAGCCCGGTCGACGGTCGTCACCCACGGCCGCCGGCCTCAACCACCGAAGACCGCACACACGAACACCTCGTCGTGCGGCGATACCCCCTACCCGAAAACACCTGACAGGAAAGGACTCCCCATGGGATTCAAGACAGCCGAGATGCCGCCGGTGGACCCGGCCGAGTTCGGCTCGATGCCGTTCATGGCGCGGATGAAGCTGTTAGCCGTGCACTGGGCCGAACACGGCTTCGGCGGCCCGAAACAGCTCAACATGCTCTATATCTACAAGATGGCCTTCTACGCCATCGTCGGCGTCGCGCTGGTGGGGCTGACGACACCCGGGTTGGGCGGGTTCGCCGAGTTCACGTCCTGGTGGACCGAGCCGATCGTCTACATCAAGCTGATGGCCTGGACGGTGCTGTTCGAGGTACTCGGTCTGGCCTCTTCGTCGGGTCCGCTGGCGTTCAAGTTCTCGCCGTTCATCGGCGGTTGCCTGTACTGGCTCAAACCGGGCACGATCCGGGTGCCGGCCTGGCCGGGCAAGGTGCCTTTCACACGCGGCGACACCCGGCAGTACTGGGATATCGCGATCTACGCGCTGATCCTGGCGAATCTGGTGTTCCTGGTGGTCTTCCCCGGCACCGAAACCGCGCGGGTCCCGGGCAGTGAGGCCGGCCTGCCACCGCAGTGGGCGATGTTCAGTTACATCGGCCTCATCGTCGCGATGGGCTTGCGCGACAAGACGGTCTTCCTCGCCGCCCGTTCCGAGCAGTATCTGGCGGCACTGTTCGTCTTCGCCGCGGCCGGCTCGGTGGTCGACATGATCGTCGCAGCCAAGATCTTCATGTTCGCCAGCTGGTTCGGCGCCGGCATCTCGAAACTGGGCCGCCACTTCAGCCCCGTCATCGCCGCGATGGTGTCCAACACGCCGTGGATCACCTCGACCCGCCTCAAGCGCAAGCTCTACCGCGACTTCCCGCGCGATCTGCGGCCCTCACACCTGAGTGGCTCGATCGGGCACGGCTTGGGCACCGTCGTCGAACTGGCGTTACCGTTGATCCTGCTGTTCTCGACGAACAAGTGGCTGACCCTGGCCGCGCTGATCGGCATGCTCGGTTTCCACTTCTTCATCATCTCGACGTTCCCGCTCGCGGTGCCGCTGGAATGGAATGTGTTCTTCATGTTCTCGGCCTGGTTCCTGTTCTGGCTGCACCCGGCCGGTGAGGGCTGGGCGGTGACCGACATGAGCACCGGCTGGTTGATCTTCGCCATCGTCGCGGCGGCGACGTTCCCGGTCCTGGGCAACCTCCGACCCGACCTGGTGTCGTTCCTGCCGTCGATGCGGCAGTACGCCGGCAACTGGGCCTCGGCGGTCTGGGCGTTCCGCGGCCGCCACGCAGAGGAGAAGCTGAACACCTATCTGACCAAGTCCAACGCCAACCAGATCGATCAACTCACCGCGGCCTACGGCTCGGAGGTCGGCGAGATCTTCATGCAGAAGGCCGTCGCGTGGCGGACGATGCACTCGATGGGTCGTGCATTGATCTCGCTGCTGATGCGCCACACCGACGACCTCGACAATTACGTCGTCCGCGAGGGTGAGTTCGTGTGCACCACGCTGATCGGCTGGCAGTTCGGCGACGCCCATCTGCACAATGAGCGCACCATCGCCGCGGTCCAGCGCCGCTGCAACTTCGCTCCCGGCGAGCTGATCGTCACCTGGACCGAATCGCAGCCGATCCACAAGAACTACGTGGCATACAAGGTCATCGACGCAGCGCTCGGCGTGGTGGAACGCGGCACGTATGTGGTCAAGGACGCCACCGAGGAACTGCCGTGGCTGCCGAACGGTCCGATCAAGCACACGATCACCTGGACCCGGCCCGGCTATGTGGCACCGTCGGACGGCTCCGCATATGTGACCGCCGGGGCTGCCACGACCGCCGACATCGAGGTCTCCGCCGAGCCTAAGGTGGGTGCATGACACAGGGCGTCGTGGTCGGTAGCGGGCCGAACGGGCTCGCTGCCGCCATCACGCTGGCCGCCGCCGGCGTCTCGGTCACCGTCCTCGAGGCGGCGCAGACGCCCGGCGGTGGCACCCGATCCGGTCAGGTCACGGTGCCTGGACTGCTGCACGACGAGTGTTCGGGCTTTCATCCGCTGGCCACCGACAACCCGTTCACCCGGCGATTCGATCTCGCTGCTCACGGATTACGTTGGGCACTACCGCCGGTGCAGTACGCGCATCCGCTCGATGGCGGGCGCGGGGCTGCCGTCCACCGATCGGTGACGACGACGGCGCAGGGCCTCGGCGTCGACGGCGACCGATACGCGCGCGTGTTCGGCCCGCTCACCGATCGGTTCGACGCGATCGCCACCGAATTCCTGCAGCCGATGCTGCATCTGCCGCGCCATCCCATCGCGCTGGGTCGGTTCGGTGTCCTCGCCGCTCCCCCAGCGACCTGGGTGGGCCGCCTGTTCTCCACCGATGAAGCGGCCGCATTGTGGGCGGGGGTGGCAGCGCACGCGTTTCATCCCTTGTCGACGCCGCTGTCGTCGGCGATCGGGGCCGCGTTGGGCACCGCCGCGCATCGCTTCGGCTGGCCCGTCGCGGTGGGTGGGTCACAGGCCATCGGGGCTTCGATGATGTCGCTGTTGACATCGCTGGGCGGGCGGGTCGAGACCGGGGTGACGGTCTCGAGCCTCGACGACCTCGGCGATCCCGACATCGTCCTGCTCGACACCGCTCCCCGTGCCGCCGCGGCGATCCTCGGGGCGCGGCAACCACCGCGCATCGCCCGGGCCTACCGCCGGTATCGGCATGGCCCGGCGGCCTTCCAGGTGGCATTCGCGGTGCGCGACGGCGTGCCGTGGTCGTTCGCGCCGGCGCGGCAGGCCGGCACCGTACATGCGGTCGGCGACGCCGCCGCCGTGGTGACCGCCGAACGCGAGGTGTGGCATGGGCGCATGCCGGACGAGCCGTTCCTCCTCGTCGGCCAGCAGTATCTCGCCGATCGCGACCGGTCGGTGGGCGACATCCATCCGGTCGACGTATACGCCCATGTACCCGCCGGGTTCCGCGGTGATGCGCGGCATCAGATCATCGACCAGATCGAACGGTTCGCACCTGGCTTTCGCGAGCGGATCGTGGCCACCCATATCCGCGCGACCGCCGACATCACCGCCGACAACGCGAACTACGTCGCCGGCGACATCATCACCGGCGCGAACACCCCCACACAGCTGATCTTCCGGCCGCGGGTCGCGGCGAACCCGTACGCGACGGGCGTGGAAGGCGTATATCTGTGCTCGGCCGCCACCCCGCCCGGTGCGGGCGCCCATGGGATGTGCGGATGGCATGCGGCCCGATCCGCGCTGCGACATCGAGGTTTGCTCGACGCACTGGACCGGCCGAGCGAGCCGATGGCCGCCGACCTGAAGCGGCCGCGATGAGCAGCGGGTCGCTTCAGCGTCGTCTTGTCTCGCCGAATGCACCGGAGGCGGCCGAAGTGCATCGTCTGGTCGCCGTGGTGGGCGACCGTTTGCAGGCGCGCTTCGCCGAGATCAACGCGTCGATGAATGCGGCCATCGAGGCCGGCATGGACGAACTCACCGAACCGGATCTGCTCGACATGCTGCACGCCAGCGTAGAAGGCAACATCACCACGATCCTGCAGATGATCCGCAACGACATCCCGCTCGACCACGTGCAGCCCATCACCGCGGCCACCGAGTACGCCGACCGGCTGGGGCAGCGCGGCATCCCGGCGTCGTCGTTGCGGCGCGCCTACCACTTCGGGTCCGACGATCTGCTCGCGTTCATGTTCGAGGAGGTCCGCGGACTCGACTGTCCGCCGGAGATGCAACTGCATGTGTTGCATCACCTGTCGGGGTGGATGCACAAGTACGTGGACTGGATCACCGGGGTGGTGCTGGAGATCCACGAAGAGGGCCGACGGTTCTCGGTCGAGCAGAACGCCACCGTGGTGTCGGCGATGGTGGGCAAGGTGCTGCGCGGCGAGGACCTGACGGCCGGCGAGTTCGCACTGCGAACGGGTTACTCGCTGCAACCACTTCATCTTGCGGCGACATTGTGGATCGATCGCGCCAACCCGGGTAGCGACGACACCGGATTGCTGGAGACGACGGCACGAGAGATGGCCGGCCGTCTGGGGTGTGTGCGACCGCCGTTGTTCACCGTCGTGGACCGCAGCACGGCGTGGGTCTGGTTCGGTTCCCCCGCAGATGTGGACCCGACGAATGACGCGGTGCTGCGCTCCGTCACCGCCGCAGTGCCCGGTCTGCGGGTGGCTTTCGGCGCCCCCGCGTCGGGCACCGACGGGTTCCGTAGCAGCCACGATCAGGCCGAGGCCATCAAACATGTGGCCATCGTGTCCACCAACCCGGCGATGAGCGTCGTCGGGCACAACGTGGAAGGGATGGCGGTGGTGGCGGTTCTGGCCCGAGACCTCGACGCCACCCGACGGTGGGTGCACGACGTCCTCGGCCCGCTGTCGCTCGATACCGACGCGGCCGCGCGTCTGCGGGAGACCGTGCGCACGTTCCTGGCTTCTGGCAACAGCTACGTGACCACCGCCGAGAAACTGAATATGCACCGCAACACGGTGAAGTATCGCCTCGGGCGTGCCACCGACGAATTGGGCCGGCCGCTGTCCGAACACCGCCTGGACACCGAGCTGGCGCTGCACGTCGCCGAAATCCTGGGTTCCGTGGTGCTCACCGGGTCGTCATGAGCACGGGAAACCCCAACGGACGCCAAGGCCTCCTGAAATCAGCTCCGTGAGCGTCGTCCGAGGGGATATCCCCTCGGACGAGTCTCAGGGAGCTGATTTCAGTCAGCGTCATGCGGCACCGCCGGCCGCCGGATGGCGACGAGCGCCACGTGTGTCCAGGCCCGACCGGTGTCGGGCGCCGGGTGCCACTTAGCCTGTAGGCCATGTCCGCATCCCCCGCCGCGCCGGCGCGCTTCGGTCACGCGTTGCTGGCCGGGCGCGGCCGGATGGCGCTCATCCTCGTCGTCTCCCTGTTGGCCACCTGTCTGACGATGTGGTGGAGCTATCAGGTCAAGATCAAATGCGGCGGCGCCCCGTTCCTCGACGAGGGCCGCAGCTCGCACTGGCCGGTCGGTGACCCGGATGCGGTGATCCCCTGCTACTCCGACCTGATGTACCTGTGGATCGGCCGAGACATCAACAATCATGTGTTCCCGTTCATCCACGGTGGCATCACCCCGGACGGCAAGCTGTTCGGCGGCGTCGTCGAATACCCGGTGCTGTCGGGGATGCTGATGTGGCTGGGCGCGATCGGCGCGCACACCGACACCGAGTTCTTCCAGCATTCGGTGTGGCTACTGGTGCCGTTCGGGCTGGCGATCACCGTGATGTTGGCGTTGATGACCCGCTGGTGGGTGCTGCTGTGGGCGGCCACCCCGCCCCTGGTGCTCTACGCCTTCCACAACTGGGAGCTGCCGGTGGTCGCGACCGCGGTCGGCGCGGTGGCGGTGATGGCGTGGGGATCGACGATCAGTCCGCGGACCGGGGAACGTCGCCTGTCGGTGCGAACCGCGGCGATCCTGGCGGCGATCCTGCTGGGCATCGGCTTCTGTCTGAAGCTCTATCCCGGCTTCTTCGTGCTGCCGCTGGCCATCTATGTCCTCACCTACGGCACCGCGGCCGGACCCGACGGCGCGGCCCCGCTGCGCCGGACACTCGATTGGGCGGGAGCGGCCTGGGTGGCGGTGGCCGCGACCCTGACCGTGATCGCGATCCAGTTGCCGTTCATGGTCCTCGGTTTCGAGGGCTGGCGGGCGGCCCTGTCGTTCCAGGGCCAACGCAAGGCCGACGTCGACACCAACTCCATCTGGTACTGGGGTCTGCGTCACTTCACCGGCGGCCAGAACGACACCTACAACACACTGGTCGGACTCTTGTCGCCGATGCTGATCGTCGCCGCCTTCGCGCTGGCGGTGTTCCTGGGCTGGCGGGTGTATCAGCGCGACGGCGTCTACCCCTGGATCGGGGTGTCGGCATCGATGCTGGCCGGATTCATGCTGTTCCACAAGGTGCACTCGCCCCAGTACACGTTGTGGATTCTGCCGTTCTTCGTGTTGCTTCAGGTGCGGTGGCCGGTGATCGCCGCGTATCTGATCGCCGACTTCATCCTCGACACCACCATCTTCCGGCTGTTCGGGATCTACACGTCCGGTTCGCCGATGAAGTGGTGGGTGATCACCGGCGTCAACGTGGGAGTGTGGGTGCACGCGGTGGTGCTGGCCTACCTGATCGTCGCGTTTGTCCGGGCGCCGCTACGTGAACCGCTGGCGTCCTTCGGTCGCCGGGTCCGGCCGACCGAACCCGACCTGGTCACGACATCGTGAGCGCCTGGCTGGGCACGGAACCGCTGTCGCTGGGTCGGGTCACGCTGCGCCCGTTGGTGTCCGACGATGCTGACGCACTGGCCCGGGTTGTCGGCGACCCGGGCCGGTTCCGCTGGGCGGGCGTGCCGTCGGATCTCGAGTCGAGTAGGCGATGGCTCGACACCGCACGCGCCGACCCGTCGTATCGGGTGGCCTACGCCGTCATCGACAACACCGACGGGCGTCTGGTCGGTTCGACGAGCTACTACGAGATCGACCCGTACAACCTGGCGGCCACGATCGGCTACACCTTCTATGCCGAAGATGTACAGGGCACGACGATCAACCCGACGGCCAAGTTCCTGCTGATGCGGCACGCCTTCGAGGACTGCGGCGCGGTGCGGCTGGTGTGGCACACACATGAGCACAACGCCCAGTCGCGGGCCGCGATCGCCAAGCTGGGTGCGACCTTCGAAGGGCTGCTCCGCAAACACCGACGCTTCGGGGACGGGTGGCGCACGACCGCGCAGTACGCGATGACCGACGACGATTGGCCGACGGCGAGGGCAGGCCTGATGGAGCGGATTTCCGGGTAGACGAATCCCTACGGATTCTCGGTGTGATCGGGGTGGCCGTGAGTGCGGCGTTGTTCTTTCATCCGCGCTTCGTGCAGGTGCCGCACACCGTCCATCAACTCATCGCGCACGCGCTGGTCGGCCGCTCGGAACGGCAACCAGTAGGTGTCGTCGAACTCTTCGACGACCTGAAAGGTCCACCGTCCGTTGAGCACGTTGCGCCCGACCATCTCGGTCTCGAGCGCGTCCGCGAGGTCGGTGTGGCCGTCGGCACGCAGGGCATCCACCGCCTCGCCCAGCACCAGATCGGCGTGTCCGATCAGCTGATGGAAGCTGTACAGGTGACCACGGGCCCGTTCGACGTACTCCAGGGCTTCGGAGACCTTCCCGGCCGCTTCGGCGGTGGTATCGGAGACTTGTTCGGCACGATCTGGCATGCCTTCAGTGATACCCGAGCGGGTTCATCGCCAACCCGTGATCAGAATTCGCCGGCGACGAGGACCCGGGTACGGCCCGTGACACCACCGGCGAGGATGGTCTTGATCGACTTGGGTAGGTCGGTGACCGCGACGTCGGTGGTCACGTCGTCGAGGTGACGCGGCCGCAGTTCGCCCTCGAGTTTGGCCCACAACGCGCGGCGGTTGACGATCGGCAGCTGTACCGAGTCGATGCCGGCGAGGGTGACGCCACGCAGGATGAACGGGTGGACCGTCGTCGGGAGGTCGGCGCTGCCCGCCAGACCGGAGGCGGCCACCACACCGCCGTACTTCAGCGTGCTCAGGGCGTAGGCGAGGGTGGCGCCGCCAACACAGTCGACGACGGCCGCCCACCGCGTCTTGCCCAGCGCACGGACCTTCTCGCCCTCCTCGGGAAGTCGGCCGATGATCTCGGTGGCACCGAGGGTGTGCAGCAGGTCGGCGGCATCGGCCTTGCCGGTGGAGGCGATCACCTCGAACCCGGCCGCGGCCAACAGGTCGACACTGACACTGCCGACCCCGCCGGTCGCCCCGGTGACCAGGACCGGACCGTCGGACGGGGTGATGCCGTGCGCGGTCAACGCCTCCACGCTCATCGCGGCGGTGAAGCCCGCGGTGCCGATGGCCGCAGCATCCTTCGCCGACAACCCGGACAGTTTGACCACCATGTCAGCGGGCAGTCGTGCGGTGTCGGCGTAGCCGCCGTGGCGGCCGGTACCGATGTCGTAGCCGTGGGCCACCACCACATCACCCTGGGAGAACTGCGGCGAGCTGCTCGAGCGGACGGTGCCGGCGAGGTCGATGCCGGGAATCAACGGGTATGACCGGGCCACACCGCCTTTCGGGGACACCGCGAGCGCATCCTTGAAGTTCACGCCCGAGTACTCGACGGCGATCTCGACGTCGCCGTCGGGCAGGAAGCTCTCCTCGACGGTTTCATGAACGAGGTCGATGTTGCCGTCGTCGTCCTGATGTGCCACCAGCGCTTGTACGTCACCCATGTATCG
This sequence comes from Gordonia aquimaris, assembly GCF_026262595.1. NCBI lineage: Bacteria > Bacillati > Actinomycetota > Actinomycetes > Mycobacteriales > Gordoniaceae > Gordonia > Gordonia aquimaris. The sequence continues at coordinate 19,102 of NZ_JAPKFM010000037.1, forward strand.
CACCCTACTGAAGCGCATCGGCCGGTGGGTCCGGCACGACGACCCGGGAGGCGCGGATGCTCACCAGCCGCCGCAGGAAGAGCTCTTCGTCGAGCCCTTTGCGACGCATCCAGGACGTCACCTCGGTGTTGCACTTGCTGGCATTGCAGGAGCGGCAGGCAGGCACCACATTGAGTTCGGTGTAACGGCCGCCCACCGACAGCGGCTGGATGCAGTCACGCTGGAGGACGGTGTCGGTGCGGCCACAGTAGGCGCATCCGCCCCAGGCGGTCTTGATCTCCTGCCACTGCGACGGGCTCAGGTCGTTGTCGGCGAGGCGCATTCGGCGCTGCCGTTTACGTCCCGCTCGCGCTCGCCGGGAGCCGCCACGTGCCATAGCGCCGAGCCTAATGTCGGCCGGACCGACGACGACGCAGGCACGCGGGGATGCTGTCGACGCGACACCGGGTTCCGTCGGCGGGATTGCGGGTTCCGTCGGCAGAGTTCTAGGGTGCCGTCGGCGTGAGGTCGGGCGCCGGGCCCGGCGGGGCCGGGGGACCGGGGCTGTGCGTTGGCTCGACGGCGGCGCGGCGACGTCCGCCGCGCACACTGAATCGATCCGGGGCACCGTCGAGGACACCGCCGGCGGGGTCATCCAGCAGATGCTCGGGCCCGGGGTCGCGGTCGTCGCGACGCGGATTGCGCACAAGATCGTCGGCCGGGTGCCAGATCTGCCACAAAACCACCGCGCACAGCCCGATCACCATCAGCGCGCGCAACACGATCACCGCGGTGAACCACTCGTCGGGTAGCCAGCGGCGGTCGGCGTCGAGATACAACGACATCCGCGGCACCCACACCAGTGCGTCCACGAACATCCAGGCGAACAACAAGCGAGTGTGCGGAATCGCGAGCACCGCCAACGGCACCAGCCACAGCGAGTACTGCGGACTCCACACCTTGTTCACGAGCAGGAATCCGGCCACCAAAAGGAACGCCAACTGCGCCAACCGAGGTCGTTGTGGCGCACCGAGCGCCACGGCCCCGACGCCGAGCGCGACGAGCACGAGCAGGCCCAGCGAGACCACGTTGAGCACCGTGACGTTCCACTGGAATCCGACTGCGGAGCTGATCACGCGATAGAGACTGTCGCTCTCGGCAGCGCGATCGGAGTTGTAGCGGAAGAACTCCCACCAGCCCTGCGGGTAGAGGATCAGGATCGGCAGATTGACGCCCACCCACACCAGCACGGCGGTGGCCGCAGCTTGCGCGAACTCCCGTAACCGCCCCGAGCGCAGACACAATACGAGCAGCACACCCAGCAACAACACCGGATACAGTTTCGCGGCCGTGCCCAACCCTATGAAAAGACCAGCCAGCCAAGGCTTTCGGCGAGCCCAACACAGAATTGCGAGCGCAACCATGGCGGTGGCGATGGCGTCGAAGTTGGTGAATGCGTGCACCACCACCAGGGGTGAGAGTGCCGCGATCCAGGCCGCCCAGATACGGCGGCGTGCGGTGAGCGCGGTGGCCCAGATGGTGACCAGCCAGAACAGGGCGAGTCCGAGTGCCGCGAGGTCGAAGAACAGCACGACGTCGAGAGCGGCAGGCACACCCCATTTCTCGTGCGCCGACAGCCAGGCGCGCGCGACCGTCGCCATGCCGTACATGTACATGCCGGTGATGACCGGGTACTCCATGTACCGCTTGATCTGCTGGCCGTCGGGGCCTTGCTCGTACCAGAAGGTGCGGTACGGAAAGGCGCCTTCATTGAGGCGTTCGGCTCCGAACAGCCCGATCACATCCGAGTAGCAGAGGTTGGTGTACTGGCGCTGATCGTCCCAGTCGAGTCGCAGTTCGGTGCCGGCCGGAGAGTTCTCGTCGGCCGGTGCCTGCTGGAGGCAACTGGCCTTGCCGAACCAGCTCACCGCCAACGCGCACAGCGCCAGCAGGAACAGCACCCGGATCGGTGTCCACGCCCGACTGCGACCGACCGCCGCGTGTCGACCGACCGGACCGCCCACCACGTTCGACGCCTCATGCACGACGACGTCGGTGCGACTCGGCAGCACCCGCGTGCGATCGACGCGTGTGTCGGCGGCAAGTGCCGCCGCGGACTCCCAGTCCGAGCCCGGCCCGCGGTCGTCGGTCATCGCCGACAGATCACCGGGGGAGCCCGGTTCGGTCGAGTTCTCCTCTGCCACGGTCAGTGTCGACTCAGTTCAGCGGCGGGGGTTCCGGGATGTCACCGCCGAAGCCGTCCTCGTAGCCTCCTCCGGTGGTACCCCCACCACCGTTTCCACCACCGGTGTAGTCGTCACCGCCGCCCGAGTTGCCGCCTGAGTCACCGCCGGAGTTGCCACCCGAATTGCCGCCACCCGAGTTGCCCGAGTTGCCCCCTCCGCGTTCCGCGTTGCCCGGCAACGGGATCGTGACACCGGGCGCCAGAGTCAGGTTGCCGTCGCCGTTGCCGGGGAACCGGCGGGACGGACCCTGGTCGCCGGGCGACTGGGTTTGCGGCGCATCCTGGTCGTAGGTCACCGGCGGCGGCTCGTAGGGCACACCTGCCTGACCGCCGACCGCCTCGGGCTCCGGGAAATCCTGGATGGGTTTGCCCTCCAGGGCGCCGTTCATCGCGGCCTGCCAGATGTCCGAGGGCAGCATGCTGCCGTAGATCGACGAGCCGGCGTAGTTGGTGATCGCAGTGCCCTCGTCGGTACCGACCCACACCGCGGTGGACAGCTGCGGCGTGTAGCCGACCATCCAGGCGTCCTTGTTCTGTCCGGTGTCGCCGAGCTGCGCGGTACCGGTCTTGGCTGCCGACGGCCGCGACCCCAGGCTCGGGTCCGACAACGCGTGCCCGTTGGAGTAGGAGGCGATCGGCTCGAGTGCCGCGCTCACATTGTCGGCCACCTTCGCATCGAAGACGCGCTCACCCTTGTTGGGCTGGCGATCGAAGAGCACCTCCCCATCGGAGGTCTCCACCTTCTGAACGAAGTACGGCTCGCGGTACACACCCGACGCGGCGAGCGTGGCGTACGCCGAGGCCATGTCGAGCACACGCGACGGGTACTGACCCAACACCACGCCACCCTCGACGCCACCGTTGGCTTCCTGCAGCGTGTGTTCGATGGTGCCGAAGCTCTCGGCGACGCCTGCCTTGTGCGCGGCGTCGGCGACCGCCCGGGCCTGACCGTCGAGATCCATCATCAGTCGGTAGTAGACCGTGTTCAGCGACATTTTCATCGCGGTCGCGAGGTTGCAGGATCCGCAGCTCTCCCCGTCGGAGTTCTCCACGGTCAACCCACCCGGCGCAGAGTAGGGCGCCGAACTGTACGTCTTGGACAGCGGGATGTCCTGTTCGAGGGCCGCCACCAGGGCGAACACCTTGAACGACGACCCGGTCTGCAGTCCCGCCTGTGCGTAATCCCAGCCGGTGGCGTCGTTGCCGCCGAAGTAGCCCTTGACGCCGCCGGTGCGCGGATCGATCGACACCACCGAGGTACGCAACTTGTTCGGCTCGCCCTCGAGTTTGCCGTTGGCCGCCGACACCACCGAACGCTGCACCTGCGGGTCGATGGTGGTGGTGATCTTGAGGCCTTCGGTGCGGACCTGCTGCTCAGAGATGTTGAGTTCACCGAGTTCGGCAAGCACCCGGCGCTTGATCAGCCCGTTGGCGCCCGGGGTGTCGTCGCTCTGGGCGCGTGCCGCCGGCACCTTCGGGTACTGCATTCCCGCGCGATCGGTGGGCGTGAGTGCGCCGGTGCTGACCATGCCGTCGAGCACGTAGTTCCACCGCGCTTGCGCGGCCTCCGGGTTGATCTCCGGATCGTAGTAGGAGGGCGACCGGATCGCGGCCGCGAGCACCGCGGCCTCTTCGGTCGTGATCTTGCTCAGGTCCTTGTGGAAGTAGGCCTGCGAAGCGGCGGCCACACCGTAGGCGCCCCGGCCGAAATAGATGGTGTTGAGGTAGGCGGCCATGATGTCGTCCTTGGACCACTCGTTCGACATCTTGGTGGCGATCGCGAGTTCCTTGAACTTGCGCTCATAGCTGTGCTCGTCGCCGACGAGCGCGTTCTTGACGTACTGCTGGGTGATCGTCGACCCACCGCCGGCCTGTCCGCCGTTCCCGGTGACCTGGCCGATCGCGGCTCGCGACAGACCCCGGATGGAGAAGCCGGAGTTGCTCGCGAATTCGCGGTCCTCGGCTGCGATCACGGCGTCCTGCACCGATTTGGGGATGTCCTCGATCTTGACGTCGGTACGGTTGCCCTCCTCCGGGACGACGCGCGCAATGGTCTTGCCGTTGGAGGTGAGGATGGTGGCGACCTGGTTCTGCTTGATGTCGCCAGGTGCCGGCACCGACGCGCCGACGTAGGTGAGCATGAACGCCACGATGCCGATCAGGGCGACCGCCGGCACGAGTGCGCCGAACGCCCCGAGGCCGATGGCCAGCCATTTCTGCCGTTTGCGGCGTGTGTCGTCGGCTGAGGGACGAGACGTACGTCCACCGCCGGCGGGCGATGTACCGCGAGTACTCATTGTCCAACCATCCGATCCGCGCGCACGACCGTGTCAGCGCTACTCACTATCTGTCTCCGTCATTCAACTGGTCACCCAGTCCGTCATCCCAGCCCCGATGTCCACCGGCCCGATGCCCCCGCTCGTTGTCCCACTGTGACCTACGATCGGCGTTCGGGCAAAGTTCCATCTCCCGCGGCTGGGCTGCGAGACCGGCGCCGACAGCTGCGCACACCTGCAGCGCGCTGCGCCCGAGCTACTTGGCGACCCGACGCGAACGCGACGAACGCGGCGGCAAGCCTGCAACGTAGGACTGCACCAAATGGTTCCAGCTACAGGTGCGGCACACCTCGACCACATGCACCGAGAACTCCTCGGCGGTGGTGTCGAGTCGGGCGATCTCGTCGTTGGTGCGCGCCGACCCCGATACCTGCCCCAACTTCTCACCGAACACCCAGGACACCAGGGTGACTTGCTCTTTTCGGCAGATCGGGCACAGCGTCGACGACGGGCGGCCGTGGAATTTGGCGGCCCGGAGCAGATACGGACTCGCATCGCAGACATCGGCCACGGCGGTCCGTCCGGAATGGACGTCGGACAGCCGCGACCTGCGCTGCAGGGCGTAGTCGACGATCTGGCGTTGCACGGGTTCAAGGGTACGTGGTCGCTCCGACGGCTGTCGGTGTGACCGTCATCCCGATCCGACCGTGTCGTGGTGTCGGCGGTGGTTGGGCGCCCTTCGTGACATCCCTCCGCAAGCTCCGGGATTCCTCAGGAAACAGAGCAACAACCCGCCGCACGCCTGCCCCGATCCTTCAGGAGCCCGCGAGGAACGAGCGGGCGTCACGAAGGACCCGCTGTAGACGACGAATATATCGGTGCGATACATTGTCAATCACATCGCGGCGAGGTGTTGTGGCGTCAGAGTTGTCGAACACATCGCCTCGCCGGTCGGTGCACCGTGATCAGACGGTCGGCCAGGGCAGACGATCAAACGAGGAGGGAGTGGGCACCGATGTTGGAGCTCGCAGTTCTCGGATTGCTGCTCGAAGCCCCGATGCATGGCTATGAGCTGCGCAAACGACTGACCGGGCTGCTCGGCGCCTTTCGGGCGTTCTCCTACGGTTCGCTGTATCCGACGCTGCGTCGGATGCAGGCCGATGGGCTGATCGACGAGGCCACCGCGCCGACGGCCGTCAAGGTGCGACGCGGTCGGCGGGTGTACCAGCTCACCGACAAGGGCCGCGAACGCTTCAGCGAACTCGTCGCCGACACCGGTCCACAGAACTACACCGACGACGGGTTCGGGGTGCACCTCGCGTTCTTCAGCCGGACACCGGCGGTCGCGAGAATGCGCATCCTGGAGGGCCGTCGCCGTCAGGTGGAGGAACGCCGTGAAGGTTTGCGCGAGATCGTCGGGCGATCCAATCGCGCCGTCGACCGCTATACCCGTCAGCTGCATCAACTCAGCCTCGAATCCAGCGAACGCGAGGTGCGCTGGCTCAACGAACTGATCGCCGCCGAGGCCTCCGGCGATCACGACGGCGACGATCTGACCGATCCCGGCCGGGATCCGCTGGTCGACACCGCCGACACCGACTTCCATGTCGCGGGCTCAGAGCCGTCCCGCGGCAGGGGGCGAAAAGAAACCCACGAAGAGAAAACACCGGTGACGCAGCGAGCTGCGACGCCGCGATCAGAAGGAGAACCCGACCATGGGTGAGCCCAATAAGGTGCGCGTGGCCATTGTGGGCGTAGGAAACTGCGCTTCATCCTTGGTTCAAGGCGTGCAGTACTACAAGGACGCCGACGAGAACTCCACCGTCCCCGGCCTGATGCACGTGAAGTTCGGTGGCTACCACGTGCGCGACGTCGAGTTCGTCGCCGCGTTCGATGTCGACGCCAAGAAGGTCGGCTTCGACCTGTCCGACGCGATCTTCGCGAGCGAGAACAACACCATCAAGATCGCCGACGTGCCGCCCACCGGCGTCACCGTGCAGCGCGGCCAGACCCTCGACGGTCTGGGCAAGTACTACCGCGAGACCATCACCGAGGCCGACGGCGACGGTGTCGACGTGGTGCAGGCCCTGAAGGACGCCGAGGTCGACGTCCTGGTGTCCTACCTACCGGTCGGCTCGGATCAGGCCGACAAGTTCTACGCCCAGTGCGCCATCGACGCGAACGTCGCGTTCGTCAACGCCCTGCCGGTGTTCATCGCGTCGGACCCCGAGTGGGCGCAGAAGTTCACCGACGCCGGTGTCCCGATCGTCGGCGACGACATCAAGAGCCAGGTCGGCGCCACCATCACCCACCGCGTGATGGCCAAGCTGTTCGAGGATCGCGGTGTCACGCTCGACCGCACCTATCAGCTCAATGTCGGCGGCAACATGGACTTCAAGAACATGCTCGAGCGCGAGCGTCTGGAGTCCAAGAAGGTGTCGAAGACGCAGGCCGTGACCTCCAACCTGACCGGCGCGCTGGCCGGCAAGGTCGAGGACAAGAACGTCCACATCGGCCCGTCCGACCACGTCGAGTGGCTCGACGACCGCAAGTGGGCCTATGTCCGCCTCGAAGGCCGCGCCTTCGGTGACGTGCCGCTGAACCTGGAGTACAAGCTCGAGGTGTGGGACTCCCCCAACTCGGCCGGCATCATCATCGACGCCGTTCGGGCCGCCAAGATCGCCAAGGACCGCGGTATCGGCGGCCCGATCCTGCCCGCCTCGTCCTACCTGATGAAGTCCCCGCCGCAGCAGCTCGCCGACGACGTCGCGCGCGCACAGCTCGAGGAGTTCATCCAGGGCTGACCGGCACTCGCCCGGTTCACCGACCGAGACGTCCCCGGCAGCGGGTTCGACGGCTACATCCCGTCGAACACTGCTGCCGGGGACGTTCTGCGTCATCGTCCCGTGCGAAACTGAAGACCGCACCCTGGGAGGCACGGACTTGCTGGACGGCTCGACTGAGGACTCGGCGGATAACTCGGCGGAGGACTCAACGGACGAAATCGCCATCGCCACCGACGTGGCCCCGACACGGCCTCCGCACACGGTTCTTCGCTGGGTCGCGGTCGGTGTCCTCGCCATCGCGGCCGGCATCGCGACGTATGTACTCGCCGTACGGACGGTGACCGGCCAGACCATCGAGAACGCCGCCCTGCGCGGTGCGGATCAGGCCGGGCGGGCCATGACGGTGCAGGCCGACTCGGTACTGGGCACCATCACCATCACCTCGATGGTGATCGCCATGCTCGCGCTGCTGGTGTTCGCCGTGATCCGCCGCCGGTCCTGGGTCGGTCTGGCCGCACTGGTCATCATCGTCGCCGGGCAGGTCGTGACGCAGATCCTCAAGAGCTATGTCCTGTCACGGCCCGAACTCATCGACGCCTACCCGCAATACCTGCAGAACAGCCTGCCCAGTGGGCATACCACCGCGGCGATGACCATCCTCTTCGGCGTGCTGCTGGTGACGCCGTTCCGGCTACGGGCACTCGTGGCGTTGGTGGTGATGCCGTGGGCGATCGGCGTCGGCGCCTACACGATCACCGCGAAATGGCATCGCTTCTCCGACACCCTCGCCGCCGACGCAGTGGCCCTCGCGATCGCCTGCCTCGTATGTGTGATCGGTGTGCGGCTGGGATATCTGCGGATCACCCCCGCCGACTCACCTGGGCGTCCGATCGGCCAGCGCGCGGTCGTTGTCTTCTGGTCGGTGCTGTTCGTGGTGGCCACGGCCGCCGGCGCCGGGCTCTGGGTGGTCACCTGGCTCGCCGGATCGATCGATGCCGCGGCTGAGTACCGGTATTTCCTCGGCGCGCTCGTCGGTTCCGCGGCCGGATCGATCGCAACCGCACTGATCTTCTGGTGGACGCTGCAGCGGGTGACGATCGGCGACGGACCCGTGGCCCGCGACGACGCCGGCAGCTGATCAGCGCCGGAGCTCGCCGAGAACGTCCGAATGCCCGTGCCGGCGGCACCAACTCACGATGTAGCGGGCGTGTAGTCCGCACCAGCGATACACCGCCGCCTGCGACAGCGGCAGGCGCTCGTCGTGTTCGCCACGCTGGGTGATGATCGGGCCGAGATAGTGACTGGTCAGCTTGTTGGCCGTGTTGGGCGACACCTTGGCCGCGGCCGCGAGGCTCGCCGTGTCGGTGGCGCTGCCGGAAGCGATGGCGCCCGCGAGTCTGCCGGCGGTGTGCCCACGGCGCCCGACGAACAACTCGTACAGCGGCGGCATGCGACGGCCCATCGGCTGTGCCGTGGGCAACCGCTGCCCGAGGGCGACGGTGCGGATCGCGTTCATCAACGGCATCAGCCCGTCGGACTTGGCGATCACCCCTGACACCTCCGGACGCAGCCGCGCCTCTTCGAGGTGATCGCGTTCCATACTGTGCCCCTGGGTGGCCAGCAGCACCGGCGCCAGGCGATCGGCGTGACGTAGCGCGTCGATGGCGTCGAGCCCGTCGAACATCCATTCCATCGTCGGCCGATTCCAGATGAGGTCGGCGGCCACCACGTCGAACCGGACTCGCCCGGCGACGCCGTGCACGAACTCGTCTTGGTCGGCGGCCACCGTCACCGCCACATCATCGAACGACGATTCCAACGGCTTGGCGACGACATGCCCCAGCGGCGACGCGATGAGAATGCGCATTTGACTACCCACGTGCGTAATTTAGCCTTCGATCAGCAAGTCATGCGCGATCTGGCATCAAGAGCAACCGTTTGGGTGACAAGAGCACCCGAACTCCGCGGAACTGGTCACAACAACAGCTGATTCTGTCGGTGTGGTCGGTGACAGTGGATTCATCTGATCCACCTCCACCGCAGGGGAACACATGACCGCACAGATGGACCGCGACCTACGCGTGCCGCTCTACCCGTTGCCCAGTCCGGCCACCGTCGCGATCGTCGCCGAGCGTGACCTCACCGATGCGGCGCTCGCCGCGCTCGTGGAAGGTCTCGGCTACCACGCGGTCATCATCGACGTCGACGTCGCCGCCGATCTGCTGCCGCCGACGATCGCCATTGTCCGGTCCGCCGACAAGCTGGCCCGATTCCGCGCGCGACGCGGAATGCGCAACTGCCTGATCGCCGCGATCGGCACCGACATCCGAGATGCGCCCGGGATCACCATCGCCAACACGCCGTTGGCAGCCCGTCAGCTCGAAAACCTCCTCGAGCAGACCGCGCGCCGCACACCGAGCCTGCGCAGTCGCGTCAACGTCACCGACCGCGAGCTGGAGATCCTCACCACCTACGCCCTGGGTGCGACGTTGCGCGAGACGTCGCATACCCACTATGTCGCCGAGAGCACGGTACGCGCGCACTATCGCCGCGTCTCGCAGCGCTACACCGAGGCCGGCCGTCCGGTCGGCAACAAGGCGCAGCTCCTGCTGCAGTTCATGGCTGACGGCTGGGTCCAACCTGCCCAACTCGCCGTCTGAAACGCGCGCCGGGCGGTTCTGGCCGCGCCGGACGGTTCTGGCCGCAGCTGCAGGTTCTGGCCGCAGTTTCGCCTCCAAGCCGGAACCCGCGGGTGCGGCCGGAACAGCCACTAGCCTGACGACATGCGCACACATCGATGGGTGGCGAACGGCTTCGGTGGGCTCGACGACTTCGAGTTCATCGCCGACGAACTTGCGCCACCGAGCGTCGGTGAGGTCACCATCGAGGTGCGGGCGGCCGGGGTGAACCCGGCCGACCTGAAGCACGCGCAGCGGGTCGTAGATCCAGCGGATCTACCGCTGCCGATCGGTTACGAGGTCGCCGGCACCATCGCCGCGATCGGCCCGGACACCGAGATCGCCTCCGGCGGTGGCGCCGTCGGCGACGAAGTGCTTGCCTTCCGGGTGCGCGGTGGCTACGCGACGGCACTGACCGTGCCCGCGTCGACGGTGTTCGCGAAACCGGAGACCCTCGACTTCCCGGAGGCCGCCAACCTGTTGCTCGCCGGGTGCACCGCCGCAGACATGCTTCGCGCGGCACGCATCGAGCGCGACGACACCGTCTTGCTGCACGCGGCGTCGGGCGCCGTCGGCGTCACCGTCCTCCAATTCGCCCGACTCCGCGGAGTCACGGTGATCGGCACTGTCTCCCCAGCGAGCGCCGAGCGCGTACGGGCGTTCGGCGGGATACCGGTCCGCTACGGCCCCGGGTTGGCCGATCGGGTACGCGCCATCACCCCACAGCCCGTGGTCGCCGCCCTCGACGCGGCGGGTACCGACGAGGCCGTCGATTCCTCACTGGAGCTCGTCGACGACCGATCGCGAGTGATCACCATCGCGGCACCACAACGCGCCCGGGCCGACGGATTCATCGCCCTGGGTGGGACGCAGCCGGAGAGCCTCGCGTTTCGGAACACGGTGCGGCCCGAGCTGATCCGCCTCGCGGCCCGCGGCGAACTGGTGGTGCCGATGGCACGAACCTATCCACTCGCCGACGCCCCGACCGCGCTCGAAGTGGTCGCGGGTGGCCATCCCGGCGGCAAGATCGCTTTGCTTCCCTGACGAAGCATGGCGGGTCAGCTGATCTCGCCACTGTCCTGCAGGACGGTCTCTTCGGCCCGATGGTCGTCGGGATGCTCTTCGGCCGCCAGCCGCGGGATCAGTCCACCCGCAAGGACATCGGACACCTGGCGACGCGAGAGACGATGCCGGACGGTGAACGTCTGATCCTTGGTGGAGTTGCGTACGGTGAGCGTGTCGGCGGAATCGATCGCTTCGCGCAGGCCGTCCAGACGCAGCACATCGTCCCGGTCGATGTCGTCGTAGTCGGCCGGGTTGTCGAACTCCAAGGCCAAGACCCCGAAGTTCGCCAGGTTCTGCCAGTGGATGCGTGCGAACGACTTGGCGATCACCACGCGCAGACCGAGATGTCGCGGCGCGATGGCCGCATGTTCCCGCGAGGATCCCTGACCGTAGTTCTCCCCACCGATGATGACGTGACCGCCATCGGCCTGACGGGCACGCTCGGGATAGGTCTCATCGACCTGGGTGAAGCTGAACTCGGCGAGCTTGGGGATGTTGGACCGCAACGGCAATGCACGCGCGCCAGCCGGGGAGATCTCGTCGGTGGAGATGTTGTCACCCACCTTGAGCAGTACCGGTGCCTCGACGTCGTCGGGCAGGGGGTCCAGTTCGGGCAGGCTGGAGATGTTGGGGCCCTTGACCGGTTGGATCTTCTCCGCTTCGTCGGGCGGCGGGGGCGCCACCAGCATTGCCGTGTTGATCGAATGCTGCTTCGGCAGATCGAGCTTCGGATAGGCCATCTTCACGTCGGCCGCCCAGTCCCGTGGGTCGGTGATCGCCCCGGTCAGCGCGGAGGCCGCCGCCGTCTCGGGGGAACACAGCCACACCGCGTCCTCCTTGGTACCTGAACGCCCCGGGAAGTTGCGTGGCATGGTGCGCAACGAGCTCCGTCCCGTCGCGGGGGCCTGCCCCATCCCGATACAGCCCATACAGCCGGCCTGATGGATGCGGGCACCACCGATGACGAGTTCGGCGGTGGCGCCCATCTGTGTGAGGTCGGTGAGGATCTCCCGCGACGTGGGGTTGACGTCGAAACTGACCTCGGGCGCAGTCTGCCGCCCGGCCACCATCGCGGCGGCGATCGCAAAGTCCCGCAGCCCGGGGTTGGCGCTGGACCCGATGACGACCTGAGAGATCTCCTCGCCGGCCACCTCGCGGACCTGCACCACGTTGCCCGGCGACGACGGCTTGGCGATCAGCGGTTCGATGTCGCCGAGGTCGATGGTCTCCTCGATGTCGTAGGTCGAGCCCGGATCGGCGACGAGTTCGGACCAGTCGTCTTCGCGGCCCTCGGCCGCCAGGAACTCCCGCACTGCGGCGTCACTCGGGAACACCGTTGTGGTGGCGCCTAATTCGGCGCCCATGTTCGCGATGACGTGCCGATCCATCGCGGTGAGCCCGTCGAGGCCCGGTCCGTGGTACTCGATGATCCGGTTCACGCCACCTTTGACGTCGTGGCGTCGCAGCATCTCCAGGATGACGTCCTTGGCCGAACACCACTCGGGTAGTTCACCTTCCAGGCGGATACCCCAGATCTCCGGCATCCGGATGTTAAGCGGGCGACCGGCGATCGCGAGGGCAACCTCCAACCCACCGACGCCGATCGCGAGCATCCCCAGCGATCCGGCAGCGGGGGTATGCGAGTCGGAGCCGACCATGGTCTTCCCGGGTATCCCGAAGCGCTGCATGTGGGTGGGGTGGGAGACACCGTTGCCGGGTTTGGAGAACCAGAGCCCGAAGCGGGCGCATGCCGTCCGCAGATACTCGTGGTCTTCGGCGTTCTTCTCGTCGGTCTGCAACAGGTTGTGATCGACATACTGGACGCTTGCCTCGGTCCGGGCCCGGTCCAGCCCGAGCGCCTCGAGTTCCTGCATCACCAGCGTGCCGGTGGCGTCCTGGGTCAGCGTCTGGTCGATGCGCAGCGCGATCTCCTCGCCGGGAGTCATCTCGCCGGCTTCCAGATGTGCTGCGATGAGCTTACGGGCGACGTTCTCGGGCATGATGTGCTCCTCCGACACGACTGGGCGGTCTTGTTCGGCCGTCTCATTGGGGTATGACTCCACAGCAGGCTTACCCAGAACACGCCGATTCGACACTCCGGAAGTGGTGCCTTTTGGCCCACGACACCGCCCTGGTCGTCGGCGCACGCTGAAGATATGAACACCGCATGGATGTTCGCCGCTGGTGCGCTGGCTGCCGCCGCGGTGGGCTATCAACGTGTGCTGAGGCAGCCGATCCTGAACTGGGGCGCCACCGACGACGAGGTCAACGCCGCGTTGCCCGGCGATGAGCTACTGCCCGACCCCGACGGGGTGTCGACCAGGGCCATCACCATCCTGGCCCGTCCCGAGTACGTGTACCCGTGGCTGGCGCAGATGGGCCCGGACCCCCGAGGTGGCGCCTACACCTACGACTGGATCGAGAACCTTCTCGGCCTGCACATGCACAGCGCCGACAACGTGCTCGACGACTTCCAGCACCCGCAGATCGGCGACGAGATCGGACTGGGCCCCAACACGATGCGCATCGAGATCGCCGAGCCAGATCACGCGTTCGCGACGCGCTCGGCCGACGGCAACTGGGTGTGGGCGTTCACCCTGGCCGATCGGCACGACGGCACCACCCGGCTGATCAGCCGCAACCGCTTCCGGCTGCCTCGGCTGGTCGACCGTCTCGGCATGCTGCCGATGGAACCGGGTTCGTTGATCATGGAACGCAAGATGCTGCACGGGATCAGGGATCGGGCGGAGAGGTTGGCGGGCACCGGGGTGCACGTCACCTGACGGAGGTCTCGACGTGGCGGTCCAGCGGAACAATCAACACCCGGCCACCGCTGGTCGAGTAGCAGCGAACGGAGTGAGTCGCGTATCGAGACGCCTTGTGCCGTAGGTGGTCTCGATGTGGCGGCCAGCGGAACAATCAACACCCGGCCACCGCTGGTCGAGTAGCAGCGAACGAAGTGAGTCGCGTATCGAGACCCCGCATGCCGTAGGTGGTCTCGATGTGGCGGTCCAGCGGAACAATCAACACCCGGCCACCGCTGGTCGAGTAGCAGCGAACGGAGTGAGTCGCGTATCGAGACGCCTTGTGCCGTAGGTGGTCTCGATGTGGCGGCCAGCGGAACAATCAACACCCGGCCACCGCTGGTCGAGTAGCAGCGAACGAAGTGAGTCGCGTATCGAGACCCCGCATGCGGTAGGTGGTCTCGATACAGTGCTCGCCTAGCGGCTCGCACCTACTCGACCAGCGGAAAGGGCTCACTCGGGCAGCCGACCTACTCGGGCAGCGGAAAGGGCTCACTCGGGCAGCCGACCTACTCGACCAGCGGAAAGGGCTCACTCGGGCAGCCGACCTACTCGGGCAGCGGGAAGATCAGTCCTCAACCCGGTTGCCTTTCTCGTCCCAGTGCGCGGCGACCTTCTTGCTCGGCTGCACCCGCGGCGGTTCCCCCGGCATCTTCGGATAGCTTGGCGGATAAGGCATGTCGCCGAGACCGTTGGCGTCGTCGCGCTGCACCATCTCCAGCAGCGGCTCGATGCCCCGGCGGTGCGCGGCGATGTCGGACATCGGGTCTCCACGGCGCGCAACCAGATCCGGGACGGTGGCGATAGTGCAGTCGTCCGGGTTCACATCGGCGAGTTCGTCCCAGGTCACTGGCGTGGACACCCGGGCGTTGTGGCTGCGCCGCGCCGAATAGGGTGAGGCCATCGTGCGATCGCGGGCATTCTGGTTGAAGTCGATGAAGATGCGTTCCCCGCGTTCCTCTTTCCACCACGACGTGGTCACCGCGTCGGGGTCGCGCCGCTCGAGCTCGCGGGCCAGCGCGATCACTGCGCGCCGGGTGGCGATGAAATCCCACTTGGGTTCGATGGGAACGAACACGTGGATACCGCGGCCGCCAGAGGTCTTCGGAAATCCCGTGTAGCCCATATCTTCCAGGAGCGGTTTCAGACCTTCGATCGCGACGCGGCGCACGTCGTCGAAGTCGGTGCCCGGCTGTGGGTCGAGGTCGATCCGGAGCTGGTCGGGATGATCGTTGTCCGGGTCGACGGTCGGCCAGGTGTGGAAGGTGACCGTGCCGAGATTGGCGCCCCACACGATGTCGGCCGGGATGGTCGGCTTGATTGCGTCACCGGTTCGGCCGGAGGGGAACACGATTCGGGTCGACTGGACGTGTTCGGGCCTCTTCTTGGCGATGTGCTTCTGGTAGATCTCGTCGCCGTCGACACCGTCGGGAAATCGCTGCAGGAAGGTCGGACGGTCGTGCACGGCAGTCATGATGGCACCTTGCAGAGCGATGTCGCGATAGTAGCCCACCAGATCCCTTTTGCGGCCGCCGTTCTCGCCGAGTTCAGGGAAATAGATCTTGTCCGGGTTGCTCATCCGGACGGCCACACCGTCGACGTCGAGTTCCTCGGCAGGAGAACGAGAAGGCATGTCTAGGACGTTCCTTCCAGCACGTCGTGCAGGTCGTAGGTCAGCGGCACGTCGAGCTGGTCGTAGGTGCAGCTCTCCGGATCTCTATCCGGCCGCCAGCGCAGGAATTTCACGGTGTGCCGGAACCGATGATTCTCCATCTGGTCGTAGGCCACCTCGACCACCAGCTCGGGCCGGATGGGAATCCACTCGCCTGATTTCTCCGAACGCCAGCGGGTCGGTTCACCGGCCGACGGCTTGTCGGGGTCCAGACGCATCGGTTCGAACATCTGTTGTAGCTCGATGCGTTTGGCATCGGAGAAGGCGCCGGCCCCACCGACCATCCGCAGCTCGCCGCCGGCGTAGAGCCCCAACAACATGGACCCCAGACCGGTACCGCTCTTGTGCACGCGGTAGCCGAACACGACACAGTCGGCGGTGCGCTTGTGCTTGACCTTCACCATCTCGCGCTTGTTCTCGACGTAGGCGCCGGCGAGTCGTTTGGCGACGACACCGTCGAGTCCGGCGCCCTCGAATGCGGTGAACCAGTTGGTCGCGACGGCAGGATCGCCGGTCACCCGGCTGACGTGGAGTCGACGGTCGGCGCCACCAGATGGGGCGATGGCCCGCAACAATGCTTCGCGCCGCACTCCGAAGGGCTCACCCATCACGTCCGCCGGCCCCAACGCCAACGCATCGAAGCCGATGAAGATCGCGGGCGTTTTCTCGGCGAGCATGGTGACCCGCGACTCGGCGGGATGAATACGTTGGGCCAGGGAGTCCCAGTCCAGGCGATGGGTGTCGCCGATCAGCGCCGGGACGCCGATCTCTCCGTCCACCACGGCTTTCTCGGGCAGTTCGGCCTTGGCCGCACTGACGAGCTCGGGAAAGTAGCGCGCCAGATCCTTACCGCCACGCGATCCGATCGACACTTCGTCGCCGTCGCGAAAGATCAACGCCCGAAAGCCATCCCACTTGGGTTCATACGACCACACAGGGTCGTCGCCGGGCTGGTCGGGCACCGCGGTGACGGCCTTGGCGAGCATCGGCGCGATAGGTGGCATAACCGGGAGGTCCACGGGTCACATGGTACGGGCCGGGAAGGTGTGGGAAGACGGTGTTGGTTGCGTGGTTTCGATACGGTCTCGGCCAGCGCCTCCGACCTACTCAACCACCGACACACACCACCACCTCGGCCAGCGCCGGTTCGGAGGACGGACTCACGCCAACAAACGCTCGCTGGACAACTCGCGGATTGAGTAGCCGCGAACAGAGTGAGTGGCGTATCGAAATCCGGCGTCGCCGGCCGGTCGGTAGGGTGATCGGCGATGGACCTGGGAGGAACCGCGATGCCGGCGGGGCGGTATGCGCCGTCCCCGTCGGGTGATCTGCACGTGGGTAATCTGCGCACCGCAGTGCTGGCCTGGCTGTTCGCCCGCACCACCGACCGGGCGTTCTTCATCCGGATGGAAGATCTCGACCGCACCGCGGTGGGCTCCGATCGCGGGCAACTGGCCGACCTCGCAGCGCTGGGCCTGGATTGGGACCCGCCGGTGATCTACCAGTCGCATCGACTGGCGTCATACCGTTCGGTCATCGACGGGCTGCGCGACCAGGGCCGCACCTTCGAGTGCTTCTGCACGCGGCGCGAGATCCTGGAGGCACCGTCGGCGCCGCATGCCCCACAAGGCGCCTACCCGGGCACCTGCCGCGACCTCACCGAGGCCGAACGCGCCGATCGGCGCCGTTCACGTCCGCCGGCCATCCGAATCCGCGCCGACGTCGACCATTTCACCGTCGACGACATCCTGCACGGGCCCTACACGGCGATGGTCGACGACTTCGTGATCCAACGTAACGACGGCACCCCCGCCTACAATCTCGCGGTGGTGGTCGACGACGCTGCGCAGGGCGTCGACCAGGTGGTACGCGGTGGCGACCTGCTGTCGTCGGCACCGCGTCAGGCTTACCTGGCCGCGCTGCTGGGGCATCGGCAACCCACCTACGCCCACGTTCCGATGGTGCTCAACGACAACCGCATTCGCCTCAGCAAACGCGACGGCGCGGTGACCCTGACCGATCTGGCCGAAAACGGCGTGTCCGCCGCGCAGGTGCTCTCACACATCGCGCAGTCACTGTGGCTCGCCGAGGACGGCGAGTCGGTGGACCTGGCCGCGCTGGCCGAGCGTTTCCAGCCCGACGCCCTGCCGAAAGAGCCGTGGATCCTGACCGACGCCGAGTGGCGCTGACCCCGCCGACTCCCCACCGGTCAGGCGGTCGCGAGCAGCCGATCCAGCACGTCGTGCAACGTGAGCACACCGGCCACGTCGTCGTCGGCCACCACGATGGCCAGATGCTGCCGCGTTTCACGCATCGTGGCCAGTGCCCGGTGCACGGGCTCGGTCGCCGCGAACGTCTGGACCGGACGCATCAGATCCGCTGCGGTGGCCTCGGGGGCTGCCGACAGGCAGTCCCGGACGTGGACGACGCCCACATACCGGTCGGCGCCGGTGGCGTCGCCCTGCACGAGTAGTCGTCGATGTCCCGTCGACCTCGACGTCGCGCGGATCGCCGCGGGCGATGCGGTCGACTCCACTGAGCTCACCACGGCGCCGGCCAGCACGTCGGCGACGGTGAGCCGCTGCAGTTCCAGCGCCCCGGACAGGTGCGCGTGATAGCGCTCGTCGAGGGTGCCGACGGTGGCGGAGTGTTCGACGAGATGACGCAGGGCATCAGCGTCCTGCCCGGCGGCGACCTCGTCGACGGCCTCCACACCCACCCGGTGCAGACACCAGTTGGCCAGCACATTCAGCCGCACGATGAGCGGTCGGGTGACCCACATGAAAGCCCGCATCGGCAGAGCCAGCAACGTCGCCGACCGTTCCGGATGCGCGATCGCCCACGACTTCGGCGCCATCTCACCGACGACGAGGTGCAGGAACGTGACCGCGATCAACGCGAGGACGAACCCGGCGACGTCGGCGGACCACGTCGGCATACCCCATGTCTCGAACAGCGGCGTGAGCCAATGGTGCACGGCCGGCTTGGTCACGGCGCCGAGCGCTAGCGTGCACACGGTGATACCCAATTGCGAACCCGCCAGCAGCACCGACAGTTCCGAGGCGCTGCGCAGCGCGGCGCGGGCCGAGCGGCTGTCGGCGGCCGCGTCTTCCAACCGGTGCCGGCGGGCGGCGATGAGCGCGAACTCGACGGCGACGAAGAAGGCGCTCGCCGCGATCAACGCGATGGTGACCAGTAGAACAACCCACGGATTGCTCATCGTGCACCCTCCTCGGCGGTGGCGTCGGGAATGGTGAGCAGCACCGACGACGGCACATGCCGTCCCACCGACAGCACGGTCATCGTGGCGGTGGCGGGCCGCAGATCGTCCTCGTCGAGCGGCACCGGGTCACCGACCAGGTCCACCTCGACCACGTCGCCGATGGCGGGCAGGCCGCCGAACTCGGCGATGACCAGTCCGGCGACGGTTTCATGGTCACCTTCGGGCAGGTCACGGCCGATCACGCGGGACACCTCGTCGAGGTGCGCGTCGCCGCGAACCCGCCAGCCCTCGTCGACACGTGCGATCGGTCGCGCTACATCGGAGTCGTGTTCGTCGTCGATCTCGCCGACCAATTCCTCGGCGATGTCCTCGACGGTCACCACACCGGCGAATCCGCCGTACTCGTCGATGACCACCGCCAACTCGTCGTGAGCGGCGTCGATTTGGGCTAGCACCTCGGGCAGCGGCAGCGATACCGGCACGATCACTGCGGGCCGAGCGAGATCGGCCGCGGTGGAGTCCGCAGCATCGACCTCAGGGGTCGCGTCACCATCCGACCAGACGAGCAGGTCGTGGAGGTGGACGACCCCGGTCACGTCGGCACGATCGTCGACGACGGGGTAACGCGTGTGCCCGGCGCTCATCGCGGCGAGCACCTCGGCGGCCGGATCGGTCGCGCGCACCACATCCACGCGCGTCCGCGGGATCATCGCGTGCTCAGCGGTTCGGGTGGGAAAGTCGAGCACTCGATCGAGCAGCGCCGACAGTTCCGCGGGCAGCTCGCCCGCGTCGCGGGATTCGGCGACGATGTGTTCGAGGTCGCGCGGGGTGGCCGAATGCTCGACGTCGTGCACCGGTTCGATCCGCAGTGCCCGCAGCAGCAGGTTCGACGCGGTGTCGAATAGGCTGATCAGCCAGCCGAAAACGGCCAGGTAGATGGTGGTGGACCGAGCCAACCACCGCGCGACGGGCTCGGGCCGCGCGATCGCGAGGTTCTTCGGGAACAGCTCACCGAACACCATCTGCACCACGGTGGAGAAGCCGATCGCGATGACCGTGCCGAGGGTGACCCCGACCGCAACCGGGACCCCGACGTCGCCGAGTAGTTCCCCGACGCCGCTACCGATGAGCGGTTCGGCCACGTAGCCGACGAGCAGTCCGGTGACGGTGATGCCGAGTTGGGCTCCGGAGAGCATGAACGAGGTGCGCCGGGTGACGGTCAATGCACGGGCCGCGGCTGCGTCGCCGGCCTCGGCGCGAGCCTGCAACCGCGACCGGTCGACGGCCATGAAGCCGAACTCCTGCGCGACGAAGTAGCCGGTCAGGGCGGTGATGAGGACGACGACCAGGATTCCGACGATGATTCCGAGGACGGTCAACATGTGGCCACCGCCGTCGGTTCAGGCTTCGGCGAGCCGGGTCTTCGAGGTTTCTTGCGTTTCGGACGGGGGCGCTTGGCGCGTCTCATCGGGTCTTTCTGACTGGCGGTCGGGGCGGGGAGGGTGCGGTGTACGCACTGTCCTCACAAGTGCGCAACGAATGGTACGGCAGTCGGGTTCCCGCTAGTCCGGTGTGGCTTCGGTCACCTGTCGCGCGACCTCGACGAGCGGTGTGTTCGTATCCTGCGACAGACGCCGCAGCAACTCGAAGGCAGCCACCGCGTCGATGGTGAAGCGCTCCATCAACATCCCCTTGGCCTGACCGATCAGATCACGGCTGGCCAACGCGCTGCGGAAGTCGCCCTGCTGACGGGCCCGATACAGCGCCAGCGACGCATGGGTGGCGTAGACCAGACCCACCTCGACGGAGTCGTCGTCGAAAGCGTTGACCCGGTCGGAGAACAGGTTCAGTGCACCGATGGTGGCGTGATGGGTGAACAGCTGGAACGACAGGCTGGATCGGGCCGGCGTCTCGGCCACGGTGCGCGCCGACAACTCGGGCCAGCGCGGATCGGCGGCGATGTCGTCGACCCGGACCATGTGGTGCTGCCATGCGGCTTCCACACAGGGGCCCTGTCCGGTCTCTTTCTGCAGAAGATCGAGGTGGACCATGATCTCGTCGGTCGGGGCGATGGTCTCGTACTCGCGGGCCTTCGGGTCGACGAGCAGGACGCCTGCGTGATCGGTGCCCGCCACGTGCTCGACAGCACCGGCGGTGATGGCCTCGATCACCTCGTCACTTGCCGCGCGGTCGGTCTCGGGGATTGCGTGCATCGTGCGTGATAGGTCGGCGATCGCCTGATGGACACTCATCTGTCATCTCCTCCGGTCCCACGACGCCCCGGGCCCCCGGGCGACACGATCGTCGACGGCGGCCCGGTGTCCACCGTAGTAGGCCGCAGGCGGCGGCGGGCGCCCGCCATCAGAGCGGTCCCCGGGGCTACAGATTCCGAACCCCGGGGACCTGGCCCTCGGCGAACTCCGCGGCGCCCGCCCGGGCTTGGTTGGCGGCTACCCGCAGCTGCGAACGGTCAAACGCGCGGCTGCAGTCAGCTGCCGGTTCCCGCGTAGTAGCGCGCCAGGAACTCGTCTCGGTACTCCCGGTAGGTGCCGTCCTCGATGGCCTGGCGCGCGCGGTCGACCATCGTCACGATGAAGGAGACGTTGTGCAGCGTGGCCAGCGTCGCGGCCAACCCCTCCTTCGCCTTGAACAGGTGATGCAGATAGGCCCGGCTGTACTGGCTGGTGTAGTTGTCGATCTCGGGATCGAGGGATCGGAAATCCCTGCGGTACTTGGCATTGGTAATGTTGTAGCGCCCGTCGAGGGAGTAGATGGCGCCGTTGCGCGCCACCCGGGTGGGTGAGACACAGTCGAAGGTGTCGGCACCGTTCTCGATGGCGGTGAAGATGTCGTCGGGTTCGCTGATGCCGAGCAGGTGCTTCGCGGTGTCCTCCGGCAGTTCCTGGTTGACCCAGCCGACGATGGTGCCCAGATTGTCCTTCTCCAGCGCCCCGCCGATGCCGTAGCCGCCGAAGCCGCGTCCACCGTCGGCCTGATCCATCGCACTCATGGTGACCAGGTCGCGGGCGGCCTTGCGGCGCAGGTCCTCGTACTGCGCACCCTGAATGACCCCCCACAGCGACTGCGCCGGACGGTGGGTGCGTTCCCGGGACAGCCGGTTGTGTTCGGCCAGGCATCGGATCGCCCACAGCCGGGTACGCTCCAACGAGTTCTCCTGGTAAACGCGCGTATTCATCAGAGTGGTCAGTTCGTCGAAGGCGAAGATGATGTCGGCGCCCAGCTGATGCTGGATCTGCATCGAGACCTCCGGGGTGAACCGGTGCGCGGACCCGTCCAGGTGCGATTTGAAGGTGACGCCGTCGTCGTCGACCAGCGACAGACGTTCGCGACCCTCGGCGGTGATCTCGTCGTTCTGCTCCCCGGTGACATCCATCGAGATGACCTTCTTGAATCCGGCGCCCAGCGACATCACCTGGAATCCACCGCTGTCGGTGTAGGTGGGGCCGGGCCAGTTCATGAATGCACCGAGCCCGCCGGCCTCGTCGATGATGTCCGGCCCGGGCTGTAGATAAAGGTGATAGGCGTTGGCGAGCACCGCCTGCGCGCCGAGTTCGCCGACGGCCTCGGGCAGCACCGTCTTGACGGTGGCCTTGGTGCCGACCGGCACGAAGGCCGGCGTGCGGATGCGGCCGTGGGGGGTGTCGATGACGCCGGTGCGGCCCATCGTCCCGGGCAGAGAGGTCCCGACGGAGAACGAGTGGTCGGGGGACAGAGACATGGAGCTCACCGGCGAATTCTCGCAGTTGGACACCACCACACAAAACCCGACGTTCGACGGGGGACACGTGTTGGGTCCGGTTGCGCCGACGCGTGGGCCGTCGCTCGGCCGGATACGCGGCATGCGATTCGTTACGGTGAATCCATGTCGCGAATCGTCACAAGGTTGTCTCTCGGTTTCTGCGCTCTGGCCCTCTGTGCGTTCGCCACCGCTTGCGGAACCGAGGAGCAGGCGGTCGAGACGACCACCGCCACCCTCAGCGAGAACCCGTCGGCGCCGGTGGTGGCAGGTCCGAGTCCGCGGCCTACCAGCGACACCACGCAGGCGCAGCCGACCGACGATCGCGAATGCGGCACCACGTCCGGCCCCGATGGCGCACTGCGCGTACTGATCACCGACGGGACCGTCTCCTGTGAGGAGGCCATGGCCCTGGCGGCGCAGTACGGACCGATGATCGCGACGGGACGCGACCAGATGGTCGACGGGTGGGAATGCGGCCCGTCGGACGACGCCGGAGTCCTCGCGAAGTGTGAACGCGACAACGACGCCACCACCGATGACGACGACGAGATCGACTTCGCGCCCTGATCCAACGGGGCCGGCCGCCCTGGATTGTGGCGCTCATGACCTGACGCCCTTGACCCTGACGCCCTTGACCCTGACGCACCGTAAGGCGCGACAGTGTCCGGTGTGAACGATGCGGAACACGAGTACACGGTCGGCGCGGTGGCACGGCTCGTCGGGATCAGCGTGCGCACTTTGCATCACTACGACCACATCGGTCTGGTGGTGCCATCGGGACGCACCGGTGCCGGATACCGGGTCTACGACGATGCCGATGTCGAACGACTGCACCGGGTACTGACCTACCGTCAGCTCGGGTTCTCGCTGGAGCAGATCGCGACCCTGCTCGACGATCCGTCGGTTGATGCGCTGGCGCATCTGCGTGATCAGCACGAATTGCTGACCGACCGGATCGATCGGTTACGTCGGATGGTCGCCGCTGTGGAGGACATGATGAATGCGAAGCGCGACGGCATCCAATTGACGGCTGCCGAACAAGCCGAGATCTTCGGCGACGACTGGCCGGGCGAGGACTACGCCGCCGAAGCAGAAGAACGCTGGGGTGACTCCGACGCGTGGCGGCAGAGCCAGGAGCGCACCGCCGGGTTCTCGAAAGGCGACTGGCAGGCGGTGAAGGCGCAGACCGACGCCCTCGAGGAGCGGTTGGCCGAGGCGATGCGTGCCGGCGTGATGCCGGGGACACCGGAGGCCAACGCACTCGCCGAGGCCCACCGGGCGTCGATCAACCGGTTCTACGACTGCGGACATGAGATGCAGGTGAACCTGGCGCAGATGTACCTCGCCGACCCCCGGTTCACGGCGCACTACGACGAGCGCGCCGAGGGTTTGGCGCAGTACGTGCACGATGTCATCGTCGCCAACGCCGACGGGCAGTGATCTCGATACGCGTGCTCGCCTGGCGGCTCGCAGGCTACTCGATCACCAGTTTGGCTCCCCGGAGCGAGGGAGCGCGACCTCCGCGAGCCGCCCCATGCTGGTGATCGAGTAGGGCACACCCCTCCGCGAGCCGCCCCATGCTGGTGATCGAGTAGGGCACACCCCTCCGCGAGCCGCCCCATGCTGGTGATCGAGTAGGGCACACCCCTCCGCGAGCCGCCTCACGCTGGTGATCGAGTAGGGCACACCCCTCCGCGAGCCGCCCCATGCTGGTGATCGAGTAGGGCACACCCCTCCGCGAGCCGCCCCATGCTGGTGATTGAGTAGGCCGAGCCCCTGGGCGAGGCCGTATCGAAATCACCCGACCGCGGCTTCCTCAGCCCAGTAACGCCTGCGCGACCCGCTCGAGCGCCGCGGCACGGCTGGCCTTCACCAGCACCGCGTCCCCGGCCTCGAGGTCGGCGAGGGCGGCGACGGCACTGTCGATGTCGGGGACGTGGCGGGCGGACTCACCGTAATCGGGGGCGTCGACGGCGATCACCTCGACGCCGAGGTCACGCGCCTGCTCGGCGACCGACAAATGCGCTGCCGCCGAACCGGCACCGAGCTCCCCCATCGTGCCGAGCACGGCCACCCGGCGCCCGGCATCGAGCACCGCCAGCGACCGCAGGGCCGCGGCCATCGAGGTGGGGTTGGCGTTGTAGGCATCGTTGAGCACCAGCACCCCGGCGGCCGAGGTGACGAGGTCCATGCGAAGTCCGGACAGACTCGCACCGCGCAGGCCGTCGGCCATCCGACCCACCGGCACACCGAGCCAGCCGGCGGCGGCGACCGCGGCCAGCGCATTGGGCACCTGATGCTCGCCACGAGCACCGAGTGCGATGTCGGCATCACCCCACGGGGTCTGCAGCCGGAAGGACGCGCGCAGCTCGTCGTCAAGGACCACGTCCGAGGCGCGGACATCGGCTGTCGAACCGAGTCCGAAGGTCAGCACGCCCGCGTCGGTGCGCTCGGCCATGGCGGCCACCCGCTCGTCGTCGGCGTTGAGGACAGCGAGGCCATCGACCGGCAACGCCTCGACGAGCTCACCTTTGGCGCGCGCGACCGCATCGATGTCGCCGAACAGTTCCAGGTGCACACCCTCGACGCGGGTGACAACCCCGACGGTGGGCCGCGCGATCGAACACAGCAGGTCGATGTGGCCGATGCCGCGGGCGCCCATCTCGACCACAACAGCCTCGGTGTCGGCCGGGGCGTTGGCCAGGGTCAGCGGCAGCCCGAGCTCGTTGTTGAACGATTTCTCGCTCGCGGTGGCACGGAACGTGGTGGCCAGCGCCCCGGCCAGCAGATCCTTGGTGGAGGTCTTGCCGACCGACCCGGTCACCCCGACGACCCGGTCGGGCAGGCGATCGCGGGCCGCAGCACCGAGATCGGCCAACGCCGCGGCGGTGTCGGTGACGGTGATCGCCGGCAATGAGACGTGCGGCAGGCTGCCCTCGGAGCTCAGGTACGCCGCGGCACCCGCCGACTGCGCCGACGACACGAACTCGTGCCCGTCGCGGGCGGCCACGATCGGCACGAACAGCTGCCCGGCCTGCACGCTCCGGGAGTCGATGCCGACCCCGGAGATCTCCACGTCATCGCCGACCAGCCGCCCATTGACCGCAGCCGCGATCTCGCTCGCCCTGAATTGCACACCGCAACGCTACAAGGCTCGCCGCCGACCGCCACATACCCGAGGAGGACAAACCCAGACGACTCGTACGACATCGTCGACGTATGGTGTGGGCCATGGCCTCACCCCTGCTGCGTCTGGTCGTCCTATATGGCGGCGTGTCCGCCGAACACGACGTCTCGTGTGTGACCGCCGCCCACGTCTTGGCCGCCGCCGACCGCAGCAAGTACGACCTGGTGCCGATCGGCATCACCAAGTCGGGGACGTGGCTGCGCAACGACAAGGCGATAGCGGCACTCGCCGAGGGCAGCGACCTACCCGAACGACTCGAACCGGCCGGTACCGAGGTGGAGCCCCTCGCTGCGATCCGCGGCGAGGGCACCGATCAGGCGATCACCGTGGTACTCCCACTGCTGCACGGGCCGCACGGCGAGGACGGCACCATCCAGGGCATGTTGGAGCTGTTCAAGGTCCCCTACGTGGGTGCCGGCGTGCTCTCGTCAGCGCTGTGCATGGACAAGGCGATGGCCAAAATCGTCGCCGAGCAGGCCGGAATCCCACAGTGCCGCTGGGTCGAATTCCGCGACGGTATCGACGACCCGAACGAGATCGTCACCCGCGCGGTGGCCGAGCTCGGGCTGCCGGTGTTCGTCAAACCCGCCAACCTCGGCTCGTCGGTGGGCATCACCAAGGCCCACGACGCGGCCGAACTCGACAAGGCCGTCGACCTCGCGCTGCGCTACGACGATGTGGTGATCATCGAGGAGGCGGTCACCGCCCGCGAGGTGGAGGTGGCGGTTCTCGGCAACGCCGCCCCGGAGGCGTCGGTGCCCGGAGAGATCGTGCCGGGCAGTGAGTTCTACGACTACGAGGACAAGTACGTCACAGGTGCCGCGCAGCTGGTGATCCCCGCCGACCTGCCCGACGACGTCACCCGCGAGGTCCGAGAACTGGCGGCCAAGGCGTTCACCGCCTTACGCTGCGCGGGGATGGCACGTGTCGACTTCTTCTATGAGGCCGAGGGCCGCGGCTGGCTCCTCAACGAGGTCAACACCATCCCGGGCTTCACGCCGGCCTCGATGTATCCGAAGCTGTGGGAGGCCACCGGGATCAGCTACCCCGACCTCATCGATCAGCTCGTCGCGCTCGCGCTGGACAGCCATCGGCGCCGGGTCGGGTTCTCCACCGAGCACTGACGAGGGTCTCGATACGCGGCGGGCTCGCAAGCTCGCACGCC
>NZ_JAPKFM010000038.1:0-28655 GCF_026262595.1 Gordonia aquimaris
CTAGAGACGCGCTTTGCCACACGGTTCTCGCGATCGGCTACGACGGCCGGGAGTGGAGGTTGTGTGGCTCGGATGTCGCGGTGCGGCCGTTCGTTGTGTCGGGCGGGGTCGTCGCGTGGTCGGGTTGGCCGGCGACCAGTGCGAGTGCCAGCTTGCTCTCGTCGTCGCTGCCGGGGACGACGGTGTAGATGACGATCTTGAGGTCGGTGTCGCTGTCGGTGAGGACGTCGCAGTCAACCGTGATTTCGCCGACGTCGGGGCGGATGATCGTCTTTCGGTCCTCGCGGTGGCCGCGGACCTCAGCTTGAGCCCAGAGTCGGGCGAAGCGTGGGTTGCCGGCTGTGGTGCGGGAGATTAGGTTGGCCAGGCGCGGATCGTTCGGATACCGGGCGGATGCTTGGCGCAGGTCGGCGACGACCGCGAGGTCGGATTCGTCGGGGTTGTCTGCGCGCACCGGCCAGAGAGCGACGGTGCCGCGGGTGCCGGGCACGGGGAGCCGGGAGGCGACCAGGTTGCGTTCTTGCGGCAGTACCCCCTGGGGGGCGCCCAGCAGCGCGGCCCAGGCGCGGTTCCACCAGATCAGCCGCCAGTCTGCCGCATAGACCGACACCGGGGTGTCGCCGAGACGGTCGAGGACGCGATGGATGCCCGGCGGGATGTGGTCGTCGATCATCCCCGCGCCCGGCGGGAGTAGACCGGCCAGCCGGTGGAGATGGTCGCGTTCGGGGTGGGTGAGCTGCAGCGCCCGCGCCAGCGCCCCGGTGATCTGCGCGGACGGGGCGACGGCGCGTCCCTGCTCCAGCCGCACCACGTAGTCGACCGACACCCCGGCGAGCTCTGCCAGCTCCTCCCGGCGCAGTCCGGGAGCTCTGCGGCCGTGCCGGGCTGGCAGTCCCGCCGCGGCCGGGCTCAGTCGGTCGCGCCATGCGCGCAGCGTCGCTCCGAGACTGGTTTCCTGTGCATCCACCCCTTCATTGTCGGCCGTCGCCGGCCCGGCAGGGTGGTACGTGTCGTCCTACCTTCCAGCGATCCCTGGCTACCGTCCTCGCCGTGGATGACACTCGAAGCATGACCGACATTATTTTCATCACCGGCGCCAACAAGGGTCTCGGATTCGAGACCGCACGCCGGCTCACCGATCTGGGGCACACTGTCGTCATCGGCGCGCGGGACCAGACGCGCGGTCGTGAGGCCGCCGAGAAGCTCGGGGTCCGGCTGGTCCCGATCGACGTTACCGACGACGTGTCCGTAGCGGCGGCCGCGGCAGATCTGCAGGAGCACGAGGGACGTGTCGATACGCTCATCAACAACGCTGGCATCGTCGGCAGCCGGGCAGCGGCCGATGACCTCACCGGCGCCGACGCGCTGGAGACGTTCAACACGAACGTCGCCAGCGTCGTGCGGGTCACCCACGCGTTCCTGCCGCTGCTTCGACGGGCCGAGCGCCCCCGCGTTGTCAACGTCTCCAGCGGCATGGGCTCCTTCGCCCTCACCCATGACCCCGACCGGGTCGAGTCGGCGGTCATCGGCCCGCTCTATACCTCGTCCAAGGCGGCCGTCACCATGCTCACAACCCAGTACGCCAAAGCGATCCCCGATATCCGGTTCAACGCCGCCGACCCGGGCTACACCGCCACCGACTTCAACGACCACCGCGGCACCCAGACCATCACCGAGGGCACCGACGCCATCATCACCCTCGCCACCGAGGGCCCCTCCGCCGGGACCGGCCGGTTCATCGACCGCCACGGACCGGTCGCCTGGTGAAGCCGATCCGCACCACCCCAGAGGAGGTCGTCACCGCTCTACGGTCACCGGCCGCGGCGACGCGCACCCGGCGCACTTGCAGCGTCGGGTGCGAACCAGCAGCGTGGTCGGGCGGTGTCCGAACGGTTCGTGCGCGAGCTGCCGAATGTCGGTCCCGCGAGATGGCGCCACGCCGCTGCAGCCCCGGCACCACGGGTCCGGCTCGGCGTCCCCGGCACTCGAGGTGGCGAGGGCGGCGGATCGCGGACCATTTTCCGAGTGGCTGGATTCGGAACGCCTGGTGGTGAACATCGCGCGCAGATCTTTGCGGATATGACCGCGCTGCGCGGCGGGCCGATCCACACATGCGCACGACGGGAATGGCAAACTTTCCCTGGAGAGCCGACATGAGCACCGAGATCGCGGGGCTGCAGTGAGTTCAGGATGGCAGTATCAGATGAGATAAGCAGGGACGGTTGTTTGTGCGGTGACCCATTGGGTTTCGGTGAACGCATCGAGGTTCGCTGCAATCCCGCCTACCCGTCCACCGTTACCCGATGCGCCTAATCCGCCGAAGGGTACCGTTGCCTCGTCTCCGACCGTCTGGTCGTTGATGTGTACGAGACCAGCGGGAATCCGCTGGGCAACTTCTAGGCCTCTCATCGCATCAGAGGTCAAGATGCTAAGCGCAAGACCGTATTCGGAATTGTTGGCAATCGCGATCGCGTCTTCGACGGTGCCGAACGAAGCTACAGGGGCGACTGGGCCGAACACCTCGTTGGCGAACGCGGGGGCGTGTAGTGGAGTCTGGGAAAGGACAGTGGGGCGATACAGAAGGTCGTCATAAGCGCCGCCGGCTGCTAGCACCGCGCCTGCTTCGATCGAACCGGTGACCAAGGAGTGGATACTGTCGCGCTGGCGAGCGTCGATAATTGGCCCCAGCGCGACGTCGCTGCTGAACGGGTCCCCTACACGGAGATTGGGGCTCCCCCGAAAAAGTGGACACGGTTAGCTTGATTGCTGACTTGTCAGTGATGTGACCTCGAAGTCGATAGGCGAGATCATCCCCAGCGAGCTGTGCCTCCTGTCATGATTGTAGAATCGGATGTAATTGTCAAGTCCTGCAGTAAGATTCGCGTAGGTGGTGAACGCGTGTCGCTTGTAGTATTCGTGCTTGACGGTTGACCACAGCGATTCGGCGCCGGCGTTGTCCCAGCAGATCCCTGTCGCGCCCATCGAGCGCCGCAAGCCATGTTTGCCGCATGCGGCGGCCATGTCGTGGCTGGTGTACTGACTGCCCCGGTCGCTGTGCAGGATGGTGCCGGCCACCGACCCGCCTCGGGTGAACACCGCGTCGTCCACGGCCGCCTCGACCAGCTCGGTGCGCATGTGATCGGCCAGCGACCAGCCGAGCACCCGACGCGAGTGCTCGTCGCGGATCGCACAAAGGTATGCGTCGCCTTCACCGCAGGTCAGGTAGGTGATGTCAGAGGTCCAGACCAGGTCGATGCCCCCCTGGTCGAACGCTCGCCCGACCCGGTCGGGCGGGAATGTCGCCGTCTGATCGACCTCGGTGGTCTTGACCTTGAAGGTGCGTGGGCTGATGCCCTCGATACCCATCTCGGCCATGATCTTGGCGACGGTGTTCTCCGAGACCGCGACGCCCTCGGCATGTAGATCGGCGGTGATCCTCGGCGAACCATAGGTACGGGTGGATGCCTGCCAATGGGCGAGGATCTTCACCTCCAGATCCCGGCGGCGCTGCTGGCGAGGTGTCAACTCCGTACGTCGTTGCCGATCCACCCACGAGTAGAATCCTGATCGTGAAACACCCAGCAGTTCCGCCAGTTTCGTGATCTCGTGGTCGGCGCACTCCGCGGCAATGAGCTCGAACTTGCTCACCGATGTTGCTGCGCCGCAAAGTACGCCGATACTTTTTTCAGGAACGCCAAATCGCGATCCCTCTCGGCGAGCTCCGCGCGTAACCGAGTCAACTCCGCGCGCTCACCAGCCGACAAGTCCCGATCCGGTGGGGCGTTGCGCACCTCGTCGGCGACACCATCGCGCATCCGTTCAGCGCGCACCCACTTGCCCAACAAGTTCTCATGCACGTTGAGTTCACGCGCGACCTCGGTGACCGGCCGGCCCCCGTCAATCACCCGACGAGCAGCCTCCGCCTTGAACTCAGGCGTAAACGACCGACGCGTCCTGGACATGTAGACATCCTCCCAGCAGGACCCTTCGTCCCGCTATCTCAGGTGTCCACTCAAACTGGGGAGGTTCACAGGAAGGGGCCGAAGTCGCGGCGGCACTGTCCGCAGGGGTGGCCTTGGGTGTCGGTGGGGTTGGCGCAGCCTGGGAGGGCGCAGCGGGGGAGCAGTTCGCCGGTGATGGTCACGATGTTTCCTCGAGGTGGCGGGTGTGAGCGTGGCCGGGGGCGGTGGGCCGCGACCGTGAAGGTTCGCGGCCCACCGCACAGCTGGTCTAGTCGAGTGGCACGTCGGCTGCCTGCTTGTCACCGGCGATGACCTGCTCGACGTCGGAGAGGGTGTAGCCGGTCACCTCCACGAGGAAGTGCAGGTAGCCAGCGCGGGCGCTGACCTGGCTGCCGCCGAGGTAGTGGCGGTCACCGACGTTGCGCCAGGCGTCTTTCCACATGTGCGCTTCCCGCGATGCCAGGGCGATGCCGAGTCCGATGATCTGGGCGCGGTCGGCGGTGGTGGCCTGCTCGATCAATTCGGCGGGGTCGCCGCCGAGGATCGTGGCCGCGATCTCGGCGGCGTTGCCCTGGCTGCTGTTCGCGCCGAACATGTCGTGATGGGCGCGCATCGCGGTCGCGATGAATTTCGCGACCGTCGGGGCGCTGCCCTTGGGCAGGGTCTTGCGGGCCAGCCATGCGGTCAGCTTCTCGATCCGCACCTCGCGGGCGGTGAGGCTGGCGGCGTTGAGGACCCGCACCCGGCGGCGTTCCTGCTTGCGTGCCTCCTTCTCAGCGGGGTCCTCCTCGGCGGGGGTGGTCGTGGCCGAGCTGGTCGCCGTGCTGCCGCTGTAGGTGCGGAAGCTCATCCCGAGGTCACGGAACTCGTTGACGTACCAGGTGGTTTCGATCGACCGGTTCTCGTGGCGGGTGAGGGCACGAGGGTCGTGCAATCCCTCGTCGGGCTGGGCGTCGGCGGGGGTGTCCTCCTCTGTGAGGTCCCAGTCGATCAGGTCCTCGTCGATGGTGTTGCCCTCGGCGTCGGTCCACCATTCGGTCACGTCGGCCCACACGTAGGCGAGGCGCTGGTCGGTTGGCACGTCGTCGACCTGTGC
This sequence comes from Gordonia aquimaris, assembly GCF_026262595.1. Classification (NCBI taxonomy): domain Bacteria; kingdom Bacillati; phylum Actinomycetota; class Actinomycetes; order Mycobacteriales; family Gordoniaceae; genus Gordonia; species Gordonia aquimaris. Next base: position 5,059 of record NZ_JAPKFM010000038.1, read on the forward strand.
GGGCGTGCCGTCGGCGGTGACGAGGCGTTCCAGACGGGCGCGGGTGTGCCGGTAGTCGGGTTCGCGGGTGACGGTCTCGATGCCGTCGGCGGTGTAGATCGCGACCTGGGCCAGTACCTCGGCCCGCTGGTCGGCGTTGTCGGCCAACAGTTTGGCCTGATGCTCAAACACACCGGATGCGGCGGCGTCAAGGAGCCATTGCTGCGCTTCGGGGTCGTGGTCGTAGGCCGCGACGGTCGCGGACTGCTCCAACGTCAGCGCTGCGCCCCGCTCGATCAAATCCAGGGTCGTTTCGGACTTCGCCAGCGCGAGGGTGGCGTCCACGTCCTTCTTCTTCGTGCGAGTGGCCTTGGCGATCTTCGTCGCCGACATCCCGGCAAGCGCGAGTTGTTCGATTGCGGCCACGCGGTCACGGTTGCGGAGGCCTTCGCGCTCGAAACTGGCCAGCTGCTCCACGATTCGATCCACCGTCAGGGCCTTGTCGTCGGCGTCGGTCGCGACCGGGACCACGTAGACCGGAACGGTGGGAAGGGCGTTCTTACGCGCGGCCAGGGTCCGGCGCTGCCCGTCGCGCACCCGGACCTCGCCGTCGACCTCGACAGCGAGGATGGGTTGGCGCACGCCGTCGCGGATCGAATCGACGAACTCGGCGGTCAGGGTGGCCTCGGCCTCGGTGCGAATGTTGGTGTCGATGACCAGATCGGCCGGGTTGAGGTGGCGCAGCTCGCCCGTCGCGGTGACGGTCTCGGTGGTGGTGTTGTGTGTCATGGGGTTTCTCCCTTACTGTGGTGGGTGAGACCCCGGCCAGCTTGACCCTGGCCGGGTTTTCTTTTGTCCGCGTACCGGATTGCGACGCGGAAGCTTCTTTTACAGGTCGCCGATCTCTTCCCAGTGGGCGATCGCGTCGGCGGCGGCGAGGGCGGGGGACAGGTCGTTGTTGTATGCGTCTTTCCAGCCGAAATCGGGCAGGTCGCGGTGGCTGAATCCGTTGGTGCGTCTGCGGATTGCTCGGTCGACTCCGTACATCCACACGGCGAATTCGCGGTCGCCGTCGGCCTCGGTGAGGCGGTTCGGTTCGTGCTGGGCGATCTGGTCGGCGGCGGCGTCGACGTTGGCGGGGTCCTTGGTGGCGATCCAGGCGTTCATGTCGGTGGGTCCTTTCGGGTTGTTGTGCGGGTTAGTCGTGGGTGAAGGTGCGGCCTGCGCCGAGTTGGTCGATTCCGCAGCATTCGCAGAGCCAGTAGCCGGGTGGGTCGATGTCGTCGGCCTGGGTCAGGTAACCGTGATCGGCCATGAACGCCAGGACCTGGGCGGTGCTCTCGGTGTTGAGGGCGGTCATGTCTCCGTAGGCGACGGCGACCGCGCAGCTGTTGCACAGCTGGTAGGCGGTGGTGGTGGCGCTGGTCATGGTGACCCCTCCCGTTGTGAGTGCTGGTTTGCGTTTGCACTGGCCATCTCTTTGCCGGAGGGAGTGGGCTGCAAGGGAGGAAGTGAAAAAGTCATCCGGGCCGTAGGCCTGCAAACCCGTAGGGCGGGTTAGTTTTTCACGCCCTTGCGGGCCGCGAGTGGAGGTAAGAGAATGCGGCAGGGCAACGCAAACCAACTCAGCCCGAAGGGCTCAGGGCGCGGCGTAGCCGCTCCGATGAGGTGACGGCGCAGCCGGCAGACAAACCGCAACCGGTCGGGGCCGGCGACCTCGTCTCGGGAGGTCGGGCACACCGGACGCACAAGGCAGTCGGGGTGATTGTGCGGGAGCGACGCGGGCCGCGGTAGGGCTCGGTGTCGCGGCAGCACAACGTCGTCTTTGAAAGTGGGCGCATCTCGTGGCGCTCACGCCCTCGTGGTGGGTGCGGCGGCGGATGCCGAGTCGATCAGTACTGACGTAGAAGCCACGGCGGGTGGCCTCGAAGCTCAGTGCGGATACCTGGCCTACCCAGACTCCGATGAGATCGTGACACCGGACGGCAAAGGTCGCTTTAATTCGTTTCAGAATGGCTCATTTACCCCACAACTGGCGCACATCCTGTCAACGAACCTATTATGGACATTTGGGCGGATGCTGGATATGAAGCCGGAAAGTGGGGTTAGCCCATCGCCGCACCGGTCATCGACCGCATCAACAACAAGGTCTTTAGGGTCCTCTCCGAAATGCTCGGCCATCAGAGGTAGCGCGGTGGATCGACCGTAGGGTCGTCGTCGATGGTGTCGACGTGCGGGTCGGCGAGAATGTTGGTAACCGCAAGGGAGCTGGCACCGAAGGTGGCGAAGTGCGGGTTGACGTCTCTGACGACACTCCGTGCACGGTCCGCCGGCCAAACGAACGCCGGGATCGGCCAAGAAGACCCGAACGGCGCGCGGCGTGGTTGTCGTCCCACGCGGCCAGATCAGCCTCGCCTCGCACAGGTAGTACCGACGGACGCTATGCCGCCGCTGCTCGTTATTGATGTTGATCCTCACGGCACCGGTTCGCCCGCACAGGGTCTCGACATGACTGACCAACGGCCCTCGTGAATTAACCCCTGGCTCAGTGGGTGACCGGTAGTAGCACTCGTCGCGAGTGGTGGTGTGCTGCATTCGAGCGAAGTTCTGTACACCGCGAGAAGCGCCTGAGACAGTGAGCGGGTGAGCCCGTCGTGAACTCGCCCCGGCCGTGCATGGTCGGAAGAACGTGCTGAGCGTCGACGAACTCCAGCCAGGCGGGGGCGCCTAGGTGTCTGCGTTGCCGTTCTTCCATTGTGGCCACGGGATGTTCCAATCGCCGAGTCCATCAACTCCCGGCAGTGTGTCGGCGTTGGTGTTCTTGACCGTGACGGGGTCACCGCGCAGGGTGTTCTTCACGAGCCATTCCGCGTCAGTGGGACTCAGGTTTGGGCAACCGTTGCTGACGTTGCTGCTGCCTTGCGCCGACATCGACCACGGTGCGCCGTGCATGTAAATGCCGCTGTAGGACATTTGCACCGCCCATTGAACGGGTGTGCGGTATCCCGCTGCGGACTCGACAGGCACTCCGTAGGTGGACGAGTCCATGATGATGTGCTCGACGCGATCTCCGATCATGTAGATACCGCGGGGCGTCGGAGTGCTGTCTTTGCCGAACGAGGTCGGCATCGTGCGGATGACCTTGCCGTCTTGTTTGACGACTATCGTTTTGGTGTTGTCGTCGGCAACGATTTCCTGAGCTCGGCCAATCGTGAAGTCGTAGGACAAGTTCTCGTCGCCGTAGAGCCCGTCGCCGAGGTCGACTCCGTAAATGTTGACGGCGACACTGACTTTGGTGCCCGGCGTCCAGAAGCGTTCGGGCCTCCACCGGACTTCGGAGTCGCTGATCCAATAGAACGCACCCCGCATCTGGGGGTCAGACGACACGGTGATCGCCGCCTGTGCCTTCTTTCGGTCGGGGATGGGATCGGCGAACCGCACCCCGACTGTGTGGGCGATCCCGACGGTTTTCTCGCCGAGGATGGCAGCGCTGGTCAGTGACTCCGGTGAGGTCGTGGTGAAGCGCTGCGAGACGACCGATCGACCGCCCACGCCCACGGCCTCGGCTTGAACGGAATACCGCTTCGAATATCCCAGGGGTTGGGTGCTTGTCCACGTTGAGCCGTCCTCGCTCAGTGAGCCCGCCAAGGGACGGCCGCTGGCTGTGGGGATACGGACGTTTGTCAACGCGCCGCGGCTGGCCGTGACAACAATAGGAAGCCCAGGTTCGACAACCGCGTTGGGCGCGAGTCGACCGCCACCTTCGGTGGCCACAGCAATGGAAGGCTGTGCGATGTCGGCGAAGCTGTCAACGGCCTGAATCTCGTTGCTGTAGGCGGCGCCTCCGGTTGAGCTGCACGAGGTCAATAACATCACCACAGCCGTCAGGGCTGCGAGCATCAGCAGTCGCGGAATACCTGCCCGGACCGACCCGCGGCATCCACGAGCGCTCGAGCACTGCGGCTGCGCACCGTAAGCCGCCAAGAGATCACGTGGCTCTTCGATAGCTCGAGTCCTTCTTACGCGGCCCATCGATTGTGGCGAACCCTCTCACTCGGCGCCTGGACTAGGTTTACTATCCACGATAGTAGTTGAATGCTGTGCGCTCCTCTACCCGCTGCACAGCGCGAGAGAAGGTTCGAAACGTCTTCGTGGTGGGCGACCGCCGAGCGGTCACGTCGACCTCATTATTGCCGTGTGGCGACACCCCACAGGTAGTCCCCGCCGATGCGTGTTCGCCACCGCTCGCCGACGTCGAGGCCGTGGTGCGACAACTCTCGCGACACCTGCGGGACCACTCGTCCTCATACCTCCCGCGCGCCGATAAGGCGGGTCGTCCGACGACGTAGACTCCCCGGGTTCTCAACCACGGTGCAGGATCGAGTTTGGGTCCATCTTGCTGCCACACCTTGTAGTGCAGGTGTGGGCCGGTGGAGTAGCCGCGGTTTCCTACCGTTGCGATCTGCGCGCCGGCCAGGACTCGCTGCCAGACGCTCACCAGTGTCTCGCTGATGTGCCCATACACGCCGATCGTGCCGTCGTCTTGCAGCACTCGCATCCACAGCCCGAAGCCGGCGGCCTTCGATAACCGTCCCCGCCCAAGGCGATCTTTGAGGTCGCGGGTTCGGTGTGCTCACGCAGCTGTGACACGCGCAGCAAGTTCGTGGGGTAGTCGGGGCTGCTCGTCTCATCGATAACGACAGTGACGTCTTCGAAGACGTGGCGTTTCTGGGTGCCGTCAGGTGGTCGAGAGTGACCACCCAGGTCGGCCGGGTGCCACCGTCTGTCAGATCCTGCTCGTGGAGTGGGTGGAGTGGACGTGATCAAAAGCGCGTCCGGATCTGAGTCGCCTCCTTCCTTCGTTGCTCCACACGAGTCCGTTAGCTGAGCGTGTAGAGCAATTGTTCGTTTGCGGCGTATGCATTTTCGGCGTTTCTGGCGACCAGCGCGTTGACACTATTGATGGTGCTGCGTTGTTCCCAGTGTGTGCCGTCTGGGCTGCGCCAGACGGTGTCGGCGGTGTCGATGCCCCAGAGCGTGCCATCGGGTGCGGCCGCCAGGAGAGCTAGGGCCGGCGCATCGGGAACGGTTGTGAAGGTCTGGGCGTCGTCGGTGCTGTGTTGCAGGCCATCTGGGGTAGTCGCCCATACGCCGCGGTCGGTGATCGCGAGTGCTGCTGCGGCCAGGGGCGCGCCGGGGGTCCAGCTTCTCCCGTCATCGGTCGATACGAGCAGGCCGTTGATTCCGTCGAAGCCTACGAGTAGTTGTCCGTTGGTGGCGAGCGCGTGGAAGTCGATGTCGCCGGCCACCGATCTCGGTGTCCATGTCTGCCCGCCATCTTCGCTGGCGACGAGTCCCAGCGGGTTGGGTGCCGAGCTCCGCGGGCCGGGATGGCCGGAGGCGAAGATCCGATCAGAGCCGGTTACCCCGGCCAGTCCCATGAAGTCGTCGTCGGAGACGCCGACCCGGCTGGTGGTTCCATCTGCGGTGAGGGCGATTACGCCGGTGTGAGTTCCGGCGAGGATAGTGCCGTCGGCGCGGATGTGCAGGGCGTGGAGGTGGTCGAGTTCTGGGGTCAGTGTTGCGCTCTCTGCTGAGGTTGCCGACGGTGGTGGGGATGTGGGTTGTTCCCGGGTGGAGCAGCCGGTTAGCACAATCAGCGTGGCGATGACTGCGAGGACGACCGCAGCGGTGCGGTTGGACGGGTTTGAGGCAGGCAAGCGGCTAGGACTTTCGTGTGGGTAGGACTGAGTTCGGGCGTGGGTGGTGTGGTGATCGGGGTGGTGGCGAGACCGGGTAGGAGCCGCCCTAACCCTCTGGGGGTGTCGTGGTCACGACTTCTGGATGGGGGTGGAAGGCTGTGAAGGCTTTTGGCCGCAATGCTTTTGGAGGACGAGGGAGATGAGGACGTTGCCGAGGTGGTGACGTGCCCCGGAGAGGTCGCCGATCGCAGCGAGGTGGCGGACGAGACCGATGTGTGCGGCGAGGTGGCGGCGTCGGTTCGAGGTGACGCTGAGGTGGTGGGCGCGGTGGAAAAACTGGTGGGTCGAGTATGGCGTGGGTGCTCGGTAGACGTCTCGCATGGCATGCAGATACTGACGACGGTGGTCGTCGGGGGGCGAGTGCGTCTCCTTCGGGTTCTCGGTCACGGCGCATTCCTCGGACTGGTACGCGCAGGCCGGGTCAACCCGCGTCAACTAACTACTATAAAACCTAGTAATTGGCGGCGCGGTCGGTGCCTGAGTTGCGGCGTCACCGACGAACTTCTGGGGCATACTGGCTGGTGGTGCAGGTGGTGGGTCGCCGGGAAGGTGTGTTGAGTGTGGGTCTCAGCGAGCTGACGGCGGGGCGTCGAGGATCGAGGCGAACGATGGGTGAGCATCCATGAGTGCAGCGGTGGTGTTAGTTGTTGCCGCGGGTGTGCTGGGCTGGTTGTGGCCTCGATGGATGGTTCGGGTGCAGGGCCGTATCGATGCTCGTTGGGTGTTGGTGGCCTGGCCGGCCGCGCAGGTCGTGTTTGCGATGTTGTGGGTGGGAGCTGTTGTGACGCTGGCGGTTCCCGGCCATTTCGGCATCCATTCGTTGTCCGAGGTGGTGTCGTGTCTGCGGGTGTTGTCACACGGCGCATCCCCGCGGGTGGAGGCGATCTCCGGTGGCGTGCTGGCGGTGGTGACCGGGGCAGCGATTGTCCGAGCGGTGACGATCGCGGTGCGATCGGCGGTGCGGATGCGTGGTGCTCGTGAGGAGTATCTGCAGTCGTTGCGGTTGGTGGGCGCCCGCAGTGAGCGCTATCCCGACGTGTGGTGGCTCGCCGACGGGCGGCCGATGGCGTTTTGTCTGCCGGGTAAGGATGCCGGGATCGCCGCCACGACTGGGTTACAGGCGGCGTTGTCCGGTGAGGAACTCGATGCCGTCGTTGCCCATGAGCGCGCGCACCGGCGGCAACGTCATCACACCGTGGTGTTGGCGGCCCGCGCTCTCGGGCGTGCGTTTCCGCTGATTCCGTTGTTCAGCCGCGCGGGCCGTGAGGTCGCCGGCTTGGTCGAGCAAGCCGCCGATGCCCGCGCCGCCCAGCTGGTGGGTGCGCGGGCGGTCTGCTCGGCGTTGGGAACGTTGGCCCGTTCGGGGCCCGTGGCGGGCCCGGTGGGTGTGTTGTCGATCAGCGATTCGTCGTCCGTGGGGCCGCGGCTGAGCCGCTTGGACTCCGGTCACCGGTGCCGGTCGCGGCGTCATCATGTGGGTGCCGCCGCGGCGGTGGCTGGTGTGGTGGCGGTACCGACCACGCTGGCGGCATCCGGTGTCGTCGCGGCGATGGTGATCGCGATGTGTGTGTAGCCGAGGCAAACCCGGGCGGGTCGGGCCGCTAGGGGTTGTTGAGAAGCTGCTGCATCCTGGCGATTTCACTTTCCTGGTCAGTGACGATCTGGCGTGCCAGCGCGATCGCCTCGGGCGATTGGCCGTCTTGAATCTCGGTCTTGGCCATGGCGATGGCGCCGCGGTGGTGTTCGATCATCTGGGTCAGGAACAGGCGCGACGCCTCGGCGCCTTGCGCGTCGCGTAGCTGCTGCATCTGTTCTGGCGACATCATGCCCATCATCGACGGCATCGGGGAGGTACCCGGTGCCATCGAGGTACCCATGTCCATGTTGTGCCCCTGGCCCTCGAGTGGGGCTCCCCATTGCTTCAGCCACGACTGCATCTGCTCGATCTCGGGCTGCTGAGCGTCTTTGATCTGCTGGGCCAGACTGACGACCTGGGGGTTGATGTTGTCCTTCTCCAACAGGATGTCGCTCATCATGATCGCCTGGGTGTGGTGCGGGATCATCTGCTGGGCGAACGAGATGTCCGCGCTGTTGTGTTCGGCAGAGGCCGCCGCTGACGATTCGGTACTGACCGTGCTGGTACCCATCCCCGACATCGAGGAATGATCCTCAGTCGAGGTGTCCGAACACGCGGCCACCACTGTCAGAACAGCCGCCGCGGCAGCAACGACGACACCGGTTCGTGTGACTCTCATCGATCTCCTCCTCAAGAGTGATACTTCGCCACCGCCCGGCGGCGCTTCGATAACAATTCTACTAACACCGATAGTAGTTAGTCGCCTGCCCGGCACCCACAAAACGGGCGGTGAACTGCGCAAACAAAGCCGCTAATGCCTGATTAGTTCGCTTCGTAGTGGAGCCGCGTGTGACTGGTGGGGCACAAGTGACTTGTGGTGTGATCTCGCGGGTACACGCATGGCACTCGTGCGTGGGTCTACGACGTCCGCGGGAAAGGTCCGACCGCATGCAGATGGTGTTGACATCGCTACGGGTCAAGGCGGGGCAGCAGTGGGGCCCCAAAGCGCTGGGGGTGGCAGCGGCGGTGTGCGTGGGCGTTGCGCCTGTGATTGCCACCGCACCGGCGGCGGCCTCAACCGATGGACATGTGGCCGGGGAGCTGATCGCGATCGTGCAGGACTCGGTGAAGGCCGCTTTGGGTGGTGCCGCGGCGGCGAATTTGGGGAAGCCGATCACGCAGACGGCGTCCTGCCTGGGCGCTCAGGCCCAGTCGGGCAGCGTCGGCGATGCGGGCAGTGCAGCCGCACTGCAGTGCTTCGGCACGTTTTCGCTCATTGATCCGATAGACGGGTTCCGGATCATCGACGCGTTACCGCTGGCTCGGCTGGTAGCCACCCTGATCGCCGCAATCGTGCCGCACGATCCGAACGAGCCGCATGGCCCCCAGCCGCAGGAACCCGGAACGCCGACACCGCTGCTGCCCGGTAGTGGCGGTGCGGTGGCGCCGACTGCGGGCGAGATCACGTCCACCTTCGGTGACGGACGGGGCCATCAGGGCATTGATATCGGCAATGATCTGGGCGCGCCCATTGTCGCGGTAGCTGACGGGGAGGTCATCACCTCCGGACCTGCCGAGGGGTTCGGGTTGTGGATGCGGATCCGGCACGATGACGGCACGATCACCACCTACGGCCACAACGACGAGAATCTGCTCGAGCAGGGCGCGCGAGTACGGATGGGCCAATCGATCGCCACGGTGGGCAACCGTGGGGTCTCGACCGGCCCGCATCTGCATTTCGAGGTTCTCGACCCGACGGGAGTCAACGTCGATCCGGCACAGTGGCTGGCCGATCGTGGGGTGGTTCTGGCGATGGCCGCTGATGCCGACGCCCGCGCGCCGGGGCCGGTGGTGCCGCAGTGGGTCGGCGAACGACGCCTGTGACGAGCCAGCGCGGTGTGGTGGGTCAGGAACGAACGAGGCGAGCGATGGCCGCCGAGGCTTCAGCGATCTTCTCCTGTGCCTCGTCGCCGCCGGAGTGGGCGGCATCGAGCACGCAGTGGGTGAGGTGGTCGTCGAGCAAGCCCAGCGCGACCCCCTCCAGTGCCTTGGTCAGCGCCGAGATCTGGGTCAGGATGTCGATGCAGTACTGCTCCTCGTCGACCATCCGGTGGATACCTCGGGATTGGCCTTCGATGCGCTTGAGGCGGGCCAGGTATTTGCCCTTATCGCTGATATAACCGTGGGAAGAGTGTTCCGAGGCAGAGGATTCTTCCGGGGTGGAGGATTGTCCCGGTGCGGACGCAGCGGTCATGGACTCACCTTCTCAATGGATCTCGGTCGGTTGTGCTGCAGTCCACGCACTGTACTCGCGCCTGGCTGCAGGTCGAGTCGGCGTAACAGTTGCGCGTTGAGTGCGACCACGACCGTCGAGGCTGACATCAGAATCGCTCCGACCGACATCGGCAGGACGAACCCGATGGGCGCGAGAATTCCGGCGGCCAGCGGTACAGAGATCAGGTTGTATCCCGCTGCCCACCACAGGTTCTGCTTCATTTTTCGGTAGCTGGCGTCCGACAGCTCGATGACCGACAGCACCGAGCGGGGGTCGTCGCTGGCGAGGATGACCCCGGCCGAGGCGATCGCGACGTCGGTGCCGGCCCCGATCGCGATGCCCACATCGGCCTGGGCCAGGGCGGGGGCGTCGTTGACGCCGTCGCCCACCATCGCCACCTTGCGGCCTTCGTGCTGCAGTTCGGCCACCTTGCTGGCTTTGTCTTCCGGCCGTACACCGGCGAACACCCGATCGATACCGAGGTCGTGAGCGACGGTGTGCGCCACTGCTTCGGCGTCGCCGGTAATCATCACAACCTCGACCCCGCGGGCGTGCAGCACCTCGACGGCTTGGCGGGATTCCCCGCGCACCTCATCAGCAAGTTTGAGAGCTCCAATCAGCTCAGTGTCGCGGGTGACATGCAGGATGATTGCGCCGTCGGCGCGCCAGCGATCAGCGATGGCCAGTTCCTGATGGCCCTGTTCCTCGAGCATGCGGGGCCCGCCCACCCGCACTGTGGCGCCCTCGACGCGAGCGGTCACACCGACCGCCGGTGACGAGGTGAAGTCGGTGGCCGCCGGCACCGGCCGCGCGCGGTCTCCGGCAGCTGCGACAATCGCTCGCGCCAACGGGTGCTCACTGTCGGCTTCGGCGCTGGCGGCCAGGGCGAGCACGGTGTCCTCATCGACGCCGTCGGCGGCCGCGATCTCGATGACCGTGGGCTCACCCTTGGTCAGGGTTCCGGTCTTGTCGAACAGCACCGCATCCACAGTGCGCATGGCCTCAAGTGCCGACCGGTCTTTAACCAGCACGCCGCCGCGGGCGGCGCGTTCGGTGGCAATGGCCACCACCAGGGGGATAGCCAAGCCGAGTGCGTGCGGGCAGGCGATGACCAGCACGGTGATGGTTCGAATCACCGCCTGGTCGGGTTGGCCGATGACCGTCCACACGATGGCGGTGATGATCGCTGAGCCGAGCGCGAACCAGAACAGCAGCGCTGCAGCGGAATCGGCCAGCCGCTGGGCGCGGGAGGTGGAGTTCTGCGCGTCTGCCACCAGGCGCTGAATCCCGGCCAGCGCCGTGTCATCGCCGGTGGCGGTGATCTGGACCCGCAGCCCCGAGTCGGTGGCCACCGTGCCGGCCACCACCTGATCGCCGATGCCGCGGCGCACCGTGCGCGATTCTCCGGTGACCATGGATTCATCGAGCTCGGCCGAGCCGTCTACGACGCGACCGTCGGCCGGCACGCTGGCCCCCGGGCGCACGATCACCACATCTCCGACCTGCAGCTCACTGGGAGCAACCGTGGTGATCTGGTCGCCATCGACGCGTTCGGCCTCATCGGGCAGCAGCGCGGCCAGCGAGTCCAGGGCCGAGGTCGTCTGGGCCAGCGACCGCATCTCGATCCAATGCCCCAACAGCATGATCACGATGAGCAGCGCCAGTTCCCACCAGAAGTCCAGTTCGTGGTGCAACACACCGATGCTCGCACCCCAGGACGCCACGAAGGCCACCGTGATCGCCAAGGCGATCAACAGCATCATTCCCGGTGCACGCGACCGCAGTTCTGAATAGGCGCCTACCAGGAACGGCCGCCCACCCCAGCAGTACATCACCGTACCCAGCACCGGTGAGACCCACTTCAACACTTCACCATCGGGTAGGTCATAGCCGATGAGCATCGCGAACATGGGCGAAAAGGCCACGACCGGCACAGCCAGGGCCAGCATGATCCAGAACAGCCGCCGGAACTGCCCGACGTGATCACCATGCCCCCCATGCCCAGCGTGATCATGGTCTGCGCGGGCGCGCTCAGCATGGTGATCGTGGTGGTTGTGTGACGCTGCGGCGAGTTGGCCGTGGTGGCGTTCATCGGCGGCGTCGTGACCGACGTGCTCAGGGGAAGAGTGCTCGTTCATGCCGCTACCTTATACCCCTGGGGGGTATATGTCGAGGGGTTGGTGGGTGGAACTGTGGACGATGAGTGGGGCGGGCTGGTGAAGGCGCGCAGCCGCAGGCTGTTGCTGACGACGAACACGCTGGACAACGCCATGGCGGCCCCAGCCAGCATGGGGTTGAGCAGTCCCAGCGCGGCCAGCGGTATCGCGGCGACGTTGTAGGCGAATGCCCAGAACAGGTTCATTTTGATCGTTTTCAGAGTGGTGCGTGCCAAGGCGATCGCGTCGGCGGCAGCGTTGAGGTCGCCGCGGACCAGGGTGATGTCAGCGGCATGCATGGCGGCGTCGGTGCCGGTGCCCATCGCCAGCCCGAGATCGGCGTGGGCCAGGGCAGCGGCGTCGTTGACGCCGTCGCCGATCATGGCCACAACCTTGCCGTCGGATTGCAGGTCGGTGATGACGGCGGCTTTGTCGGCCGGCAAGACGTTAGCGATGACGGTGTCGATACCGACCTCAGCGGCCACGGCATCGGCGACGGTCTGGTTGTCGCCGGTCAACAGGATGGGCGTCATACCCAGTGCGGCGAGCCGGGCGATGGCGTGTGCGCTGGTGGGTTTGATCGCATCGGCGACCGCCAGGACCGCATGGGCGCGGCCGTCCCAGGCGACGAGTACGGCGGTCTGTCCGGCTTCTTCGGCGGCGGTCTGCGCCTCGTTGAGGTGAGGGTCATCCACGGCGATGCCGTGTTCGGCCAGCAGCGTCGGACGCCCGACGGTGACCACACGTCCCTGGACCAGACCGCGCACGCCTCGACCTTCGAAGTTGCGGAAGTCGTCGACCTCGTCGAGCGGCCCGACTTCGGCGGCTGCACCAGCAGCGATGGCGGCCGCGACGGGGTGCTCGGAGGCATTCTCCACCGCCCCCGCGAGGGCGAGCACGTCTTCGCGAGTGGTGGAGGGAGCAGTGGTGACCTGGACGAGTGTCATCTGTCCCGTGGTGACCGTGCCGGTTTTGTCGAGGACAACGGTGTCGACGGTTCGGGTGGATTCCAGGACTTCGGGGCCTTTGATCACGATGCCGAGTTGGGCTCCGCGGCCGGTACCGACCAGAAGTGCGGTCGGGGTGGCCAGTCCCAGAGCGCAGGGGCAGGCGATGATCAGCACAGCGACCGCGGCGGTGAACGCCGCTTGCAGGGGATAGCCGGCGCCGATCCACGCGCCGAGGACAGCGATGGCGACGGCGATGACCACCGGCACGAAGACACTTGAGATCCGGTCGGCCAGTCGCTGGGCGTGGGCTTTGCCGGTCTGGGCGCGTTCGACCATCGCGGCCATTTGCGCGAGTTGGGTGTCCGCTCCCACGCGGGTCGCCCGCACCCGCAGGTGCCCGCCGGCGTTGACCGTTCCGCCGGTCACGGTGTCGGCGGGGGCAACCTGGACTGGCATCGACTCGCCGGTGACCATGCTGGCGTCAACTGCCGAGGTGCCAGACACCACCACACCGTCGCTGGCGATCTTCTCGCCGGGCCGCACAATGAACTCGTCGTCGACGGCGAGCTCGCCGATCGGTATCCGATGCTGGTGGCCGTCCCTGACCACCGTGACGTCTTTGGCGCCCAGCTCCAACAAGGCCCGCAACGCCGCACCGGCTTGCCGTTTGGACCGCTTCTCGAAGTATCGGCCGGCCAGGACGAACATCGTGACCCCCGCGGCGACCTCGAGGTAGATGTTGCCTGCACCGTCAGAGGCGCCGACCGTCAAGGTGAATCCGTGGGTCATGCCTGGTTGTCCGGCGGTGCCGAAGAACAACGCATACAACGACCACAACAGCGCCGCGGTGGTGCCGACCGAGATCAGGGTGTCCATCGTGGCCGCGCCGTGGCGCAGGTTGAGCAACGCGGCGCGATGAAACGGCCAGGCCGCCCACACGATCACCGGCGCGGCCAACGTCAACGACGCCCACTGCCAGTAGGTGAACTGCAACGTCGGGACCATTGCCAGCGCGATCACCGGTACCGAGAGAACCACCGCACCGATCAGTCGGTGACGCAAGGCCACGAGCTCCCCGTCGTCGTCCGAAGGGTCGTCGTCGGGGTCGGCGCCTGTGGGAATGGCGGGCAGCGCAGCGCGGTACCCGGCCTGTTCGATGGTCTCGATCAGCAGGTGGGGGTCGACACCGGCGCGTGCGCTGACGTGAGCTTTTTCGGTGGCGTAGTTCACCGAGGCGCTCACTCCGTCGAGTTTGTTCAGTGTGCGTTCGATGCGTGCCGCGCACGAGGCACACGTCATGCCCGACACGGCGAGTTCGACATCGACGGTGCCTGTCTGCTCGGCGGTGGCCGCAGGTGGGTGGATCGGAGCTGAGGTGGTCATGGGGAAGTTCCTCGAAGGGTGAGCGCCTCGGCGCAGTGCCTCGGTGCAGTGGCCCCGGGGTGGCGCTGGTTAGCGAGTTAGTGTCCGGCGTGCGGATCGGCCGAGGGGGCCGTGGAGTTGGTTGTCGGGGCCGGGGCGCCGGTGGGGGCGTCGAGAACGAAGGTGGCGGTGTGCACAGCGCCGTCGACCTGGAAGTCGAGGTAGAGCAGATAGCGGCCCGGGGTGGGGGCGGTGGTGGCGAAGCGGACCTGTGGTCCCGCGAGTTGACCGGCGGTCGGTGCCGCGCCCTCAGGGTGAACATGCAGGTAGGCCAGGTCGCCCTGACGCAGAGCCACCAAGTGACCGAAAGCGCCCAGATACGGCTGCAAGGTAGTGACCGGTTGTCCTGCTCGCCGCACGGTGACGGTCAATTCGGACTCGGCTCCCGCGCGCAGGTGCCCGGCCAGCTCGATGTCGAACCCGTCGACGGATGACTGTCGTGATTCGGCGGCGGCTGGGGCCGGCTGGTAGTCACCGCTGACTTCGACGGTGCTGGTCAGGGTGAGGGGTTGACCGGTGGCGGCGGGCACGAAGTCGGCATAGATCCGGTAGCTGCCTCCCGTCGCCCACTGCCAGGGCAGCGACCAGCGCCCTTCGGGCGAGAGAGTGGGGTGCACGTGTCGAAAGTAGGCGCCATCCGCGCGGACGACGATCAGGTGCAGCTGCTTGTCGTGCTCGGTGGCGAAGTCGGTGACCGCGGCCCCGGCGGCGTCGAGGATCTCAAAGCTCAGCGGTGCTTGCATCCCGGGCGCATGGGGTGCCACCACATTTCCCAGGATGAAGCCGCCTGCTGCCAGCGAAACCCCGCGAACCTGATCGGCACCGGGGGACGCAGATGATGACGGTTGGGCAGTGTGGCCGACATGGGTGGACTCGGCCGACGACGGTCGTGGCCGATCGGGTGCGACACCCGCGGCGATGGCATAGGCCGCGGCGAAAACTATCAGCAGAGCCGCAGCGAAGACGCCGAGCTTGGTTGGAACATTCATCGCTGGATTCCTGTCATCGGTGGTGGCGACACACACGCCGCCCGGAGAAGGGCTGAAGTCGCCAGTGGGCAGACACTTCAGCCCCTCATCGGCTACTGCGCCAGGTGGTAGCCGGCCTCTTCGACCGCGACGCGGATCGCGTCGGGCTCGATCGGGGCCGAGCTGGAGATGGTGACTTGCCCGCTGGCCACGTCGACCTCGACGTCGGTCACGCCGGCCAGTGCTCCGACTTCTTCACGCACCGACGACGCGCAGTGCCCACACGTCATTCCGGAGACGATCACTGTCGATGTGCTCATGAGATGTGCCCTTTCGGTACAGCAGTGGTGCCGACGACCCTCAGGAGGCCTGTCGCTGTGGCGTCTCGCCACACCACCTTTATACCCTACCCCCCTAGGGTAATCAATGGGTGGAGGTGGGTTGAGCTTCGGTGGGGGCGGAGACGCTGAGCCATCCGCGGCGG
Source organism: Gordonia aquimaris (assembly GCF_026262595.1). NCBI lineage: Bacteria > Bacillati > Actinomycetota > Actinomycetes > Mycobacteriales > Gordoniaceae > Gordonia > Gordonia aquimaris. The sequence goes on from NZ_JAPKFM010000038.1 coordinate 20,631, forward strand.
TGCAACATCAACAGGGCGGACGCCGCCGCTATGCCGGTGAGGACCAAAGCGATCCACACCAGTTCGGGCATGTCGCGGGTGGTGGCCGCGCTGAACAGCCACCCGGTCGCGGCATTGCCGAGCAGAATCCCGATCCCGACGATGGTGTTGTAGAGCCCGTAGTGGGTGGCGACAAGCGTGCCGCGGGCCAGTCCCACCACAGTGTCCATTTCGAATGGGAACACTGCTGCGGTGGCGGCGGCGAGCAGGGCTGCGGTGAGTAGCAGTGCGGCGATGTTGAGGGCGATGTTGCGCTGATGCGTTGCGGCGCTGGCGACTAGGGGCAGGAAAGCTGCAGCCATCAGTGTCATTCCCACGCTCAGGCTGCCGGTACTGCCCCAGCGGTTGCCGAACCATGCGGTGATGCGTAGCTGTCCGGCGATGGCCACCAGACCGGTCACCACAAACATTGCGGTGACAATGCTGGTGGCGAGGGTGGGGTTGTCCGCTATGCGGTCGGCGTGCAGGGGCAGCGCGAGGTAGACCTGAAAGGACAGCACATACGAGCTGGCCATCGCCACAGCGAAGAGCAGGAATCGCCGGTTACGTACGACGCTGCGCCAGTCCTGAATGATCGAGGTGTTGCTTGGGGCTGGTGTTGTTGCGGGTAGCGCTTTGATCTGCACGAGGGTCAGGACCGCGAAAACTGCTGCCGCACACAGGGAGGTGAGCCGAAAATCCAAAGCGGTCAACGCCAGTCCGACCAGCGGCCCGAGCAGGATGCCGGCCTGGTAGAAGACGTTGAACACGGCGAATGCTTCGATGCGACGTTCACCGGCGTCGGCGGCCAGGTAGGCGCGGACGGCGGGGTTGAACAGCGCCCCGGCGAATCCCGTTGCCGCCGAGGCGATCAGGATCGCGAGCAGCGAACTGGCCAGGGCCAGTAGGATGAATCCGATGACCCGCATCAGGCATCCGGCGATGATGAGCGGTTTGTACCCCCAGCGGTCAGCGAGTGTTCCCCCGATCAGGAACATGCCCTGCTGGGAGAAGTTGCGTATCCCCAGGACCAGGCCCACTGCCCATGCCGCCAGGGCCAGCGGGCCGGCGAGATAGGCGGCGAGATAGGGCATGAGCATGTAGAAGCCGAGGTTGATGGTGAACTGGTTGACCATCAGCACTTGGCTGGGGCGATCGAAGCTGCGGAAACTGCGGTAGAGGCGTCGCATAGGTCAGCTCGTGGGCTCGGTGTGCGGCATGTGAGTGGGGTCGATGATGGTGGGGCACCGGGTCCAGCTACTCGCGACCTGGGTCAGCGGATCGTTGATGGTGTGGGGGGCAGTGGGCGCTGGGGCGTCCATCAGGTCGTGAGCTTGGCAGTACTCGTCGTTGTAGATGGTTCCGTAGTAGCGGGCGGGGCCATCGGGGAAGACCGCCGCGATGCGCGTATCGGCCGAACGAGTGCGAGCCAGCCAGCCCGAGACCAGGGCCACCGCGCCCACGCTCCAGCCGCCGGTGGCGTACTGCGTGGCGGCCAGGGTGCGGCATGCCCAGACTGCTTCGGCCGGCGCCACCCAGTGCACCTCACTGAACTGGTCGTAGGCGACGTTGCGGGGGTAGATGCTCGAGCCGAGTCCCCGCATGATCCGTGACTGTGCGGGCTGGCCGAAGATCGTCGAGCCGATGGTGTCTACGCCCACGACTTCCAGCTCAGGGTTGAACTGCCGCAGAGTATGAGCCACACCGGCTGAGTGCCCACCGGTGCCCACCGAACACACCAGGACATCGATATGGCGCAGCTGCGCGATCAGCTCCACACCCAGTGAGCTGTAACCGGTCACGTTGTCGGGGTTGGAATACTGGACGGGACACCACGCAGCCTCGTCGAGTGCGAGCAGGGCGCGCACACGGTCGCGGCGGGCTTGTTGCCAACCCCCGACCGGGTGGGGCTCGCTGACGACATCGACCCGGGCGCCGTAGGCGGCGAGCATTTGCCGCAGGATCGGTTCCAGTCCGGGGTCGGTCACCAAGGTCACCGGATGACCGAACACAATGCCCGCTAGCGCTAACCCCAATCCCAGTGTGCCGCTCGTTGATTCGATGATCTGCGCCCCCGGGGCCAGCTCGCCGCGGGCGCGGGCGCGTTCGACCATGTGCAGCGCCGGCCGGTCTTTCATGCCACCGGGGTTGAAGCCCTCCAGCTTGGCCCAGAAACCGTGCCCGTGCTCGGCAAAGGGTTCTTCGATCCGCAGTACCGGGGTGCCGCCGACCAGCTGACGACTCAGCCCAGCACGGCGCGATGTGGCCTCGGCAGGGAAGGTGGTGGCGAATGGATCACTGGTGGTGAGGCTGTAGGAGACAGTCACACGGGCATCCTCTGCATCGATGGACAGGATGTCGCCGGGCCGAAAGCAGATCAACAGTGTGAGAGGGAACTGGGACATATCGTTCGGCGCGGCGACACCGCCACCTTGCCCACTCAACCTCAAGGCTGATCGGCGGTCGGGATCAAGATCTGCTCAAGAATGCCCGCGGGGTTGGATGGTCGTGTAAACCACCGCCACCATAGGGACGTGCCTCATGACCGCGTCATCGTCGACGACGACCTTCGTGGGCCGGCGGCCCGACCACCGCACGGGCTACACGCGCTGGTCATCGAAGATGAGCCTGACATCGCCGAGGTTGTCGCCGACTACCTGCAGCGCAGCGGATTTGTGGTCACCATCGCCCACGACGGCCAAGAGGGGATCGCCGCCGCACGCACGGTGAGTCCTGCGGTAGTCATCCTCGATCTGGGTTTGCCCTCGATCGACGGCGTCGAGGTGTGTCGGCAGTTACGCACCTTCACCGACGCCTACATCGTGATGGTCACCGCCCGCGCCGACGAGGTCGACACCATCATCGGTCTCGCGGTTGGAGCCGACGACTACCTCACCAAACGGTTTCGTCCTCGTGAGCTGATGGCGCGCATCGACGCCATGCTGCGCCGTCCGCGCCCGACCTCGGCGGTAGACACAGCACACCCGCGGACACTGGGGGAGCTGACCCTGGACCCACAAGGCCGTGAAGTGCGGGTAGAAGACACACTCGTGGAACTGACCCGCACCGAATTCGACGTTCTGGAAGCCCTGAGCCGACGGCCCGGTGTGGTGTTCAGTCGAGAACAACTGCTCACCGAAATCTGGGGACCCAACTGGGTCGGCGATGCCCACGTTGTCGAAGTTCATATCGCCAGCCTGCGCCGCAAACTCGGCGACAGCGCCGCGGCCGGTCGATTCATCCGTACCGTGCGCGGCGTGGGCTACCGGATGGGTGACGGCCAACCTCGAGGAGACAGCCATGAACGGTGATCGACGACGGGCACGTATCCCGGGCAGCTTCGGCTCCCGGTTGATGCTGGCCCAGGCCATCGTGATCGGCGGCGGCGGCATCAGCGTCGCGATCGTGGCACTGTTCGTCGCGCCGCACACCTTCCACGATCACCTCGGCCAGTCCAGCCTCGAACCGGGATCAGCACAGGCCGAACACGTCGAGGCCGCATTCACCTTCTCCATCGTCGTCTCGATGACCGCAGCCCTGGTCACCTCGACGATCCTGGCCACGGCCGTCAGCTGGTTCCTGGCTCGCCGCGTACAACAGTCAGTCGCCAGCGTCGCGCGCTCGGCTGTGGCGATCGGCGCAGGCAACTACCGCACCCGTGTTCCCGATCGCCAGCTCGGCACTGAGTTCACCCAGCTCAGCCGAGCCATCAACCAGCTGGCACAACGTTTGAACTCCCAGGAAGACATCCGCAAGCGGATGCTGTCAGACCTCGCCCACGAACTGCGCACCCCGTTGACCACCATCGGCGCGATCACCGACGCCCTCGAGGACGGTGTCCGCGCGCCCGACTCCCACACCTTCGACGTCGTGCGCACCGCCACCACCCGGTTGCAGCGCCTCGCCGAGGACATCGCGACCGTATCCAGCGCCGACGAGCACCAGATGCCATTGCAACCCTCGACGATCACTGTCAACGAACTGCTCATCGCGACCTACGAAGAAGCCGCCGAGCTGTTCACCGACGCCGGCGTCACGCTGGGCATCGTCACCACCGCCGCGCGCGTACACATCGATGTCGATGCCGAACGAATGAGCCAAGTACTGCTCAATCTGCTCACTAACGCGCTGCGACACAGCTCCCCGGGCCAGCGGGTCGTAGTGAAAGCCGACACCGCCCCGGCACACGCGGTGCGCATCAGCGTCGTCGACTGCGGGGACGGGATTCCCGCTCAACACCTTCCACACATCTTTGACCGCTTCTACCGCACCGACTCCTCACGGACCCGAGACGCCGGCGGCAGCGGTATCGGACTCACCATCGCCCGCTCCATCGTCGAAGACCATGGGGGCACCTTGCTCGCCGAAAGCCTGGGAACCGGGCACGGAGCCACCTTCACCATCACGTTGCCGACCACAACACGACGTCACATCCACCGCAGCACCCCTGGAACCGAATTCTCCGCAGCCATCGAACACCGCCCGCCTCGCGGCGCTGCCGATGCGCTCCAACGGGACCGAGCTACTAACTGAGGTAGTCCGTCGTAAGATTGACCCGCATCTAGAGATGGTGGGTGAAAATGACTGGGCTGGGTTCGCTGGAACGCGCAGTGATGGACGTGCTGTGGTCGGCCGGTGCGGCGATGTCGGTGCACGACCTAGTCGAGGAACTCCACGACCGCGAACCGGCCTACACCACAGTGCTCACCGTCGTCACCAACCTGCACAAAAAAGGGTTCGTCGGTCGAGAAAAAGTCAGCCGCGCCTACCGGTACTTCCCCATGCAGACCCGCGAGGAGGCCACCTCACGCACCTTGCGTCAGGTCCTCGACGCCAGCGGAGACTCCGCGGCAGTACTGATGCACTTCGCCCAGACCGTGACACCCGCCGAGCGGGAAGTGCTCAGCGAATACCTCAGCCGCAAACCTCGCCACACCCGCGGCGGCGGCACCAAAGCCTAAGCCACAGAAACGTTCCAAGAGTCGAAATCCCGGCCCGACTACTCAACCGGCGCGCGCCCCTTGACTGCGGGAAGTAGATGCGCCGCCAGCGCACCGGCCACACCCGCAGCGAAGGCCGCAGCACTCAGCGCCGACACCCAGTCGTGCACATCCACCGCGGTCAGCATCCGCAGCTCGACCTGATCACCGCGCCCGACTCCTGACGGGTCGGATGGCACGAGATCCGACGTTCGGAGCAGCATCACCAGCCAGAACGCGGCAACCGCCTCAAACATCACCACGGCAAGGCCCACCGCACGAGAGATCGTACGGGCAGGACCGCGCGGGCCGAACCGATCCGTACGCGGCACCTCGACACCGTCAGTCATGCCCACCACCTCCTCCGCACACTCGCATCACGCCCCACTTCTACTAACCACCTTCGTATTTTGTGGGAATCGGGCGTGGGCGCCGGGAACGAGGGCGTCGAAGCCATCACCGCGGGAGGCCGGCCGGGCCAGGCGGAAGACTATCGCGGCCACCAGACCGAAGATCGCGATCACACTGCCTGTGCGGGACCACCTCGGGGTTCGATTGAGCTCCGATCGCCGACGAGAAATCGCCCTGGGGAGCAACCACCATCACGCCGACGGCCGCACTCACGGCCACCGCACACGAAACAAGCGCCCGCCACGCCTCCCCACCTCGATCCGGCTGGCGGGCAGCGGCGACACCACACGCTACGACCGCACCGAACAGTCCCAGGAGTGTCCCTTGGGCCACAATGTTTGCGATCACCACGCCTCCAACAGCCAACCTTGAAACTATGCTAGATAGTAGTTTAGGTGGGCTGGAGGGCGCTGACGGAGGGGGAGTAGCTCTATCTTCTTCGTCGGTGGGACCGCCGCCTGCATCGATGAGTTGGTCCTCGCCCCCGATTTGGAAGCCTGGGACATCGAACTCGACCACGAATCATGGCTCACGACGCGTTCAACCCGCTGCCACCCGCTACGCGCTGACTTCGTTCCTAGCCCGTCCTACCTCACGATCAACGTTTTTGCGACGTCTCCCCGCGGAGCTGTGACGGCTACGGTTAAGCAATGTCGTCGACTGGGGCTCCCCCGAAAAAGTGGACACGGTTAGCTTGATTGCTGACTTGTCAGTGATGTGACCTCGAAGTCGATAGGCGAGATCATCCCCAGCGAGCTGTGCCTCCTGTCATGATTGTAGAATCGGATGTAATTGTCAAGTCCTGCAGTAAGATTCGCGTAGGTGGTGAACGCGTGTCGCTTGTAGTATTCGTGCTTGACGGTTGACCACAGCGATTCGGCGCCGGCGTTGTCCCAGCAGATCCCTGTCGCGCCCATCGAGCGCCGCAAGCCATGTTTGCCGCATGCGGCGGCCATGTCGTGGCTGGTGTACTGACTGCCCCGGTCGCTGTGCAGGATGGTGCCGGCCACCGACCCGCCTCGGGTGAACACCGCGTCGTCCACGGCCGCCTCGACCAGCTCGGTGCGCATGTGATCGGCCAGCGACCAGCCGAGCACCCGACGCGAGTGCTCGTCGCGGATCGCACAAAGGTATGCGTCGCCTTCACCGCAGGTCAGGTAGGTGATGTCAGAGGTCCAGACCAGGTCGATGCCCCCCTGGTCGAACGCTCGCCCGACCCGGTCGGGCGGGAATGTCGCCGTCTGATCGACCTCGGTGGTCTTGACCTTGAAGGTGCGTGGGCTGATGCCCTCGATACCCATCTCGGCCATGATCTTGGCGACGGTGTTCTCCGAGACCGCGACGCCCTCGGCATGTAGATCGGCGGTGATCCTCGGCGAACCATAGGTACGGGTGGATGCCTGCCAATGGGCGAGGATCTTCACCTCCAGATCCCGGCGGCGCTGCTGGCGAGGTGTCAACTCCGTACGTCGTTGCCGATCCACCCACGAGTAGAATCCTGATCGTGAAACACCCAGCAGTTCCGCCAGTTTCGTGATCTCGTGGTCGGCGCACTCCGCGGCAATGAGCTCGAACTTGCTCACCGATGTTGCTGCGCCGCAAAGTACGCCGATACTTTTTTCAGGAACGCCAAATCGCGATCCCTCTCGGCGAGCTCCGCGCGTAACCGAGTCAACTCCGCGCGCTCACCAGCCGACAAGTCCCGATCCGGTGGGGCGTTGCGCACCTCGTCGGCGACACCATCGCGCATCCGTTCAGCGCGCACCCACTTGCCCAACAAGTTCTCATGCACGTTGAGTTCACGCGCGACCTCGGTGACCGGCCGGCCCCCGTCAATCACCCGACGAGCAGCCTCCGCCTTGAACTCAGGCGTAAACGACCGACGCGTCCTGGACATGTAGACATCCTCCCAGCAGGACCCTTCGTCCCGCTATCTCAGGTGTCCACTCAAACTGGGGAGGTTCAGTCAATGTAGCCGGGGCGAACATGAGAAATGTCTCCGCCTGCGAAGGCGACGGCTCCGTGTGGGCGATTGAGCGCCTCTTCGAAACGAGTGGTGAATCCAGCCGGATAGATTGCCCATGTGCCTAGCGCGTGTGGGTCTCTATGCCAGTCGTGTGCGTCGGCGGCGACTACCTCTGCGTTCGGGATGTACTCGCGCAGTGTGGTCGTTAGTGACTCAAGGTCGTTGACGTCTGGGCATTTGGCGTCGCCAAAACCAACCAGTAGTGCGAGTTCGCCACGTTCTTCGACGGTGAATAGGTGATGGTATGGCCCAGGTGCTCCCAATGCGAAGACCCCACCGCCGGCATTTTTTGCGGCCATCCACAGTTTGAATCCTTGACCGGGATGTCCGAGGGCCAGTGCCGCTGACTTCGTGTGGTCGAGTTCCGGTGTGAATGTGATCGATCCGAGCGTAGTCATTGGGACTGCGCAGATGAGAGCGGCCGCCTGGTAGGTGCCTCGGCTTGTCTCTGCTGTTACACCACTGCCTGTCTGAGTGATGGCGTGGACTACGGTGCCGAGTTCTACTCGAGCATTTGATTCTTCGATCATCGCGTTGATGAGCTCGTCGCTCCCGTTCGCAAACCGGGGGCCTAGCATGACCGTTCCCATG
>NZ_JAPKFM010000039.1:0-28459 GCF_026262595.1 Gordonia aquimaris
GAGGAACGAGGCGCCAGCCGGAGTGTCACGAAGGGGCCGACACCGGCAGCCGCGCATCGAGGATCAGTCCGGTGATGCCGACCGCGAAGAAACACGCGCTGAGCACGAGCAGTAACGGATTGCGTTGCCCGGCCATCGCATCGCCGAGCAGAACCACCGCAACGGTCCCGGGAGCCATGCCGACGACGGTGGCCAACAGGTAGGGAATTGCGCGGACCGACGACAACGCCGAACAATAGTTGGCCACGGAGAACGGGCAGGCGGCGATCAGTCGCAGTGACCCCACGGCCAACCAGCCCCGCCTGCGTAGCCGGTATTCCACCGAGCGCACCACCGGCTTGGTCAGATAGGGCCGTACCCGCTCGCGGCCGATTCTGCGCACCAACCAGAACGACACCATCGCCGACACGGTCGAGGCGATCATCGCGCCGGTGATCCCGACGACCGGGCCGAACAAGATCCCCGACATGACGGTGAACGGAGACCGGGGGATCGGAAAGACGGTGATGGCGGCGTAGGCGCCGAAGAAGGCCCAGACGAAGGCGGGGCCGAGACCTTCGCCCCAGGTCCGGACTGCGGCGATCGACGGGATCGGGATCAGGTAGGAACCCACCAGCACCAGCGCTACCACTGCGGTCAGGGTGAGCGCGGGGCGCACCACCCGCCGATCGATGCGGCGACGCGTCGTCGAACCGGATGCCGCGTCGTCGGACGGGCGCCGGTGGGTGGCGGTGGCAGGCTCGGATGGCACCGCAACACTCTAGCTGCGCAGGGGCAGTGTGCCTTGTCACAACAGCCCACCCGTGTGGGCCGAGCGAGCGTTCGGCTAAAGTCGGGTACGCGCTCGACCCGAGCATCACGGAGGTGCCAAGCCCCATGTCGCAGACCACTGCGTCGACATCCGACCGGCCCGACCGGTCGCTCGATGAGGTCTATCAGTCCTGGTCACAGGCTGCAGCCGCGGTCGTGGCGAAGTCTCGACGGACGACCGTCGAGGAGTTGCCCGCCACGGCCGAGGAGCTTCTGTCGACCGAAACCATCGACGGATTGCGTATCCGTCCGCTCTATACGCGCAAGGACGAGACCGCTGAGTCCGGCCTGCCGGGTGGGTTTCCGTTCGTCCGCGGTGCGGACCCCGACCGCGACGTCACCCTCGGATGGCGCGTCACCGAGCGGTTCGGTGATGACGACACCCCGCCGGGTGAAGTGAATCGGCAGATACTCGAAGCTCTGGAGAACGGCACCAGCGGTCTCTGGCTGCGTATCGGTGGTGCGCTGACCGTCACCGATCTCGATGCCGTGCTCGACGGGGTCTACCTCGACCTCATTCCGGTGACCGTGGACGCCGGAGCCGATGGCATCGCCGCTGCCCGCGCGCTCCTCGAGCAGCAACAACGAGCCTCGGCCGCACCCGAGGCGCCGACGCCCACCGTCGCCACCATCACTTCATTCGGTTTCTCCCCGCTCACCGCAGCATTCTCCGGCCGACCCGATGTGGACGTCGATGAAGCCACCGCCATCGCTGCCGAAGCGATCGCGGGCGTCCGTACCTTCCGGGTGGACGGCACCGATTTCGCGACCGCGGGCGCCGACCACGGACTGGAACTCGCACTGATCGTCGCCGCTGCGGTCACCCACCTGCGTGACCTGACCGCAGCGGGGATGTCGGCGGCGGACGCCCTGAATCAGATCACCTTCGCCGTGTCAGCGGGTGACGACCAGTTCGCCACCATTGCCAAGTTCCGTGCCCTGCGCAGGATCTGGTCGCGCGTGGCCGAGGTCGTCGGTGCCCCCGATGCCGGCGCGGCCGCGACCCACGCCGTCACGGATCTGTCGATGCAGACTCAGCGTGATCCGTGGGTGAACATGCTGCGCACCACGATCGCGGCCTTCGGAGCCGGAATCGGTGGCGCAGACCAGGTCACCGTCCTCGGCTTCGACGCCGCGATTCCGGCCGAACACCGCACGTCCAGTGCCACCTTCTCGCGCCGGATCGCTCGCAACACCCAACTGTTGCTGCTGGAGGAGTCCAACATCGGCCGCGTGCTCGATCCGGCCGGCGGCTCCTGGTTCGTCGAGACCCTCACCCACGAGATGGCCGCCAATGCATGGACGGTATTCGGTGAGATCGAGGCCGCCGGCGGCTACCGTCGGGTTCTCGAGTCAGGGTGGATCGGCGAACGCGTCGGCGCCTCCTTGGCGCGCCGTGACGAGTCGGTCGCCCACCGCACCATCGCGGTGACCGGCGTCAACGAGTTCCCGAACCTCGACGAGAAACCACTGGGTGCGCCGACCGCGGACACCGCAGACCTACCGCTGGGCACGCCACGGCTCGCACGGGTCGGACGGGTCTTCGAGGAGTTGCGGGATCGATCCGACGGCGTCCTGGCCGCTACCGGTGCGCGTCCGTCGGTGCTGATGCTGCCCCTCGGGTCGGTGGCCGAACACAATGCGCGGACGACCTTCGTCGCCAATCTGCTGGCAGCCGGCGGGATCTCGGCGATCAATCCAGGACCCGTCAGCGCGGACGAAATCGGCGAACTGGTCCGCGAGCACCAGGCCTCGATCGCGGTCCTGTGCGCGAGCAAGCAACGCTACGCCGACGACGGCGCGGCCGCTCTGGCCGCTGCGCGGGCAACCGACCTGTCCTCGGTCCTGATGGCCGGGCCGGAGAAGGAGTGGCCGGATGATCAACGGCCAGACGGGTCACTGCGCATCGGTATCGATGCCGTCGCCACCCTCCGCGGACTTCTCGATCAGCTGACCAACGCATCGGCGGGAGCGACATCATGACCCAGACCGAACCAACCAGCGCCACCGAGGATTTCGGTGCCGTACCGAGTTTCGCCGGGGTCGACCTCAACTCGACCACCCCCGGTGGCGATCTGTCGCGGGGACCCGCCTTGGAGCGTCTGGCGCAGGCGCAGGGTCAGTCCGTCGACGAGATCACCTGGAGCACTCCGGAACAGATCGATGTCGCACCGATCTACACCCGGTCCGATCGCGATTCGGTGACCGCCGACGACGAGCATCCCTACCCGGTGGACTCTGTCCCAGGCGAGGCGCCGTTCATCCGCGGCCCGTACCCGACGATGTACGTCAACCAGCCGTGGACCATCCGCCAGTACGCCGGGTTCTCCACCGCCGCGGAGTCCAACGCGTTTTACCGCCGCAACCTGGCGGCCGGCCAGAAGGGCCTGTCGGTGGCCTTCGACCTGGCCACCCACCGCGGCTACGACTCGGATCATCCTCGGGTCGCCGGCGACGTGGGCATGGCCGGCGTGGCCATCGACTCGATCCTCGACATGCGTCAACTCTTCGACGGCATCGACCTGGGTTCGGTCTCGGTGTCGATGACGATGAACGGTGCGGTGTTGCCGATCCTCGCGCTGTATGTCGTTGCGGCAGAGGAACAGGGGGTGCCGCCGGAGAAGCTCGCCGGGACCATTCAGAACGACATCCTCAAAGAGTTCATGGTCCGCAACACCTATATCTATCCGCCGAAGCCGTCGATGCGGATCATCTCGAACATCTTCGAGTACACCAGCCAGAAGATGCCGAAGTTCAACTCGATCTCCATCTCCGGCTACCACATCCAGGAGGCAGGTGCGACCGCCGATCTGGAGTTGGCGTACACCCTCGCCGACGGTGTCGAGTACATCCGCGCCGGACTGGAAGCCGGGCTCGACATCGACAAGTTCGCGCCGCGGCTGTCGTTCTTCTGGGGTATCGGCATGAACTTCTTCATGGAGGTCGCCAAACTGCGTGCCGCGCGACTGCTGTGGAGCGAGCTGGTCGCCGAGTTCTCTCCGAAGAATCCGAAATCGCTGTCGCTGCGTACACATTCACAGACCTCCGGTTGGTCGCTGACCGCGCAGGACGTGTTCAACAACGTCGCGCGCACGTGCGTCGAGGCGATGGCGGCGACACAGGGGCACACCCAGTCGTTGCACACCAACGCGCTCGACGAGGCCATCGCGCTGCCCACCGACTTCTCGGCCCGCATCGCGCGCAACACCCAGTTGCTGTTGCAGCAGGAATCCGGGACCACCCGTTCGATCGACCCGTGGGCCGGCTCGAACTACGTCGAGTGGTTGACGCACCAGCTGGCGCAGAAGGCGCGCGCGCACATTCGTGAGGTCGAGGAGACCGGCGGGATGACGCAGGCCATCAACGAGGGGCTGCCGAAGTTGCGCATCGAGGAGGCGGCTGCCCGCACCCAGGCTCGTATCGACTCCGGACGTCAGCCGCTCGTCGGCGTAAACAAATACCAGGTCGCCGACGACGAGGAGATCGAGGTCCTCAAGGTCGAGAACTCGAAGGTGCGTGCCGAACAGCTGGAGAAGCTGCAGCGGCTGCGTGCCGAGCGTGACGAGACCGCTGTGCAGGCCGCCCTGGCCGATCTCACCCGCGCGGCGGCGTCCGACGAGGGTGGGCTGGAGAACAACTTGATGGCCCTGGCCATCGAGGCCGCTCGCCACCAGGCGACCGTCGGTGAGATCTCCGAGGCGATGGAAAAGGTCTATGGTCGCCATCAGGCAGAGATCAAGACCATCAGCGGGGTGTATCGACATGAGGCGGGCGAGGTGAAGAGCGTCGACGCGGCGACCGAGGTCGTCCGGCAGTTCGCCGACGCCGAGGGACGTCGGCCTCGTGTGCTGGTCGCCAAGATGGGACAGGATGGTCACGATCGCGGTCAGAAGGTGATCGCCACCGCGTTCGCCGACCTCGGCTTCGACGTCGACGTGGGCCCGCTGTTCGCCACCCCGGAGGAGGTCGCCGCGCAGGCGGCGGACAACGATGTGCACGTCGTCGGTGTCTCCTCGCTTGCGGCCGGACACCTGACCCTGGTGCCGGCGCTCAAGCAGGCCCTCGCAGATGTGGGACGACCGGACATCATGATCGTGGTGGGTGGCGTGATCCCGCCGGGCGATTTCGACGATCTCTATGCCGCCGGCGCGTCGGCGATCTTCCCGCCGGGCACCGTGATCGCTGACTCGGCGGTGGAACTGGTCACCAAACTCGCCACCGGCCTGGGGCATGAACTTGCCGGGGTCGCCGCCGAGTGACCTCCGACGACAACGATGCGAGGTCGGCCGCACGTCGGCGGATCGACATCGATGCACTCGAAAAGGGTGTTCTCGATGATCGGCGGGCCGACCTGGCACGGGCGATCACGCTGGTGGAGTCGACCCGACCGGATCATCGGGCAGCGGCACAGGATTTGCTCCTGCGGCTGACGCCGCATTCGGGCGGTTCTTTTCGCGTTGGCATCACCGGGGTCCCGGGGGTGGGGAAGTCCACCACAATCGAAGCGCTCGGGATGTATCTCATTGAGCAGGGCCACAAGGTGGCGGTCCTGGCGGTGGATCCGTCGTCGACACGCACCGGCGGTTCGATCCTCGGAGACAAGACCCGAATGGGTCGACTCTCGACGAACCCGAACGCCTACATCCGCCCATCGCCCACCTCCGGCACACTGGGCGGCGTCGCGAAGGCCACACGCGAGACGATCGTGCTGGTCGAGGCCGCCGGATTCGACGTGGTGCTCGTCGAGACCGTCGGGGTGGGACAGTCGGAGGTGACGGTCGCCAACATGGTGGACACCTTCACCTTCCTCACGCTGGCGCGTACCGGGGATTCGTTGCAGGGCATCAAGAAAGGCGTGCTGGAACTCGCCGACGTCGTGGTGGTGAACAAAGCCGACGGCAAACACCTGAACGAGGCCAAGGGTGCTGCGCGAGAGTTGACGAACGCGCTGAAACTCATCTATCCGCACGACGCGCTGTGGGTTCCGCCCGTGCTGACGATGAGTGCGCTCGAGCAGACCGGCGTCGCCGAGTACTGGGACGCGGTGTGCGAACACAACCAGACCCTCTCGGACGCAGGCGAGTTCGCGGCCCGCCGAAATCAGCAGCAGATCGACTGGACCTGGGCGATGGTGAACGATTTCGTGCTGACGCGCCTGGCCGACAGCCCGCAGGTGCGCGCGATCCGGCGCGACGTCGAGCAGCAGGTGCGCACGGGCGATCTGACGCCGGCGCTGGCAGCCCAACAGATCGTCGACGCGTTCGATCAGCGTGACGAGTGACCACCGGAATGTAGCGCCCGGCCGGCGGGGGCGGTGTCAGCTGATGAGTGGCGCGAGGGTCTGGCCGAGAAGTGACACCCGCCCGGGCACGTGGCCGTTGGCCGGAGCGTTGACGGTGAAACCGTCCACGCCGGTGGCCAGCAACTCGGCGTAGCGGGCGCCGACCTCATCCGGATCGCCGACGACGGCGGATCCGCGGCGCACCTCGGCAGCCGGATTGCGGGCCAGATATGCCTCGTACTCCGCGACGGCCTCGTCGTGGGTGGGTGCGATGCATGCCGAGGTCTGGAGGCTGACGCTGATCTCCGACCGGTCGCGGCCGAGGCGTGCACAGTGCCCGGCCAACGCCTCGAGTTTGCGACCGATGTCCTCTACGGCGCAGATCAGGTTCGACTCGTCGGCGTACTGGGCGACCAACCGCAACGTCTTACGCTCACCGCCGCCGCCGATCATGACCGGGATCTTTGACAGCGGTGCAGGCACATTGACGGCCTCGTGCGCGCGATACCACTTGCCGTCGAGACTCGGCCGAGCGCCGTCGAACATGCCCAGCACGATCTGCAAGGACTCCTCGAGCTTCTCGAACCGATCGGAGAAGCTGCCGAACTCGAAACCGAGGGAATCATGTTCGAGTTCGAACCAGCCGGCACCGATGCCGAGCTGGCCGCGGCCACCCGACACGATGTCCAGTGCGGTGACCGTCTTTGCGAGCAAGGCGGGATTACGGTAGGTGTTCCCGGTCACCAGCGACGACAGACGAACCGTCGAGGTGTGCTGAGCGAGCGCCGACAGCAACGTGTAGCACTCGAACATCGGCTCGTCGGGTTCGCCCAGGATGGGCAACTGGTAGAAGTGGTCCATCACCAGAACGGTGTCGAAGCCCGAGTTCTCGGCGTCGACCGCCTGGGCGACGACAGTGCCGAACAGCTGGTCGGGCGCAACGCCGGGATAGGTGAAATTGGGGATCTGATAGCCGAGTCTGGTCACACCTCGACGCTACGCCCGCACCCGACCTCAGTGCACCGGATCGATGCCCCCTCCGGTCACGATGCCCGGATTGCCTGATTGGGCAACCG
Organism: Gordonia aquimaris; assembly: GCF_026262595.1. Classification (NCBI taxonomy): domain Bacteria; kingdom Bacillati; phylum Actinomycetota; class Actinomycetes; order Mycobacteriales; family Gordoniaceae; genus Gordonia; species Gordonia aquimaris. The sequence continues at coordinate 7,168 of NZ_JAPKFM010000039.1, forward strand.
ATTTGGCGAAACCGCCGATCGTCTCGATCAGGTCGTCGAGCACGGCCTCGACGTCGGTCGACGTGGCGATACGGGCATTGGGCTCACCGGTCATGGAGCGTTCGTCGGCGACGGTCATTCCCCGGGTGAGCCTTCCGACCAACTCGACGTCGACCCGCGCCGGTACCGTCTCCACGATGTCGGGAGCCAGTGCCACCATCACCGCGAACGGGTCGTGCAGGTGGGCGAGGTAGCCCTCGTCGTGGGCGTGGTGGAACTCGAGATAGAAGCGCAGGGCGTCGATCAGGTGGCGGATCACCTCATTGTCGGCAACGGATCGCAATCCTGGTTCGTCGGTGGGATCGGGACATTCCACCGGCTCGCTGCCGGCCGCCGCGGCCAGTCGGACGAGATGATCGGGGGTGAGCGCCACCGACTCCGTCAGATCCAGAGGGCACACGATCGGGGCGCCGACACCCTCCGAACCACACGCCGCGAACACCTCGGCGGCCGCCTCCGGGTCGACCGCGATGTTCCATTCCGATGTCGGCGTCGTGTTGCCGTGCACGTGGAACGCGCCGCCCATGATCACCAACCGGGCGAGGCGGCCAGGCAGCGCCGGGTCACGACGGATCGCGGTCGCCAACGACGTCAGCGGTCCGGTCACCACGCCGATAAGCTCTCCCGGGTGTGTCGCCGCAGCCTCGATCCACGCATCGGCGGCATCGGTGGTACTCGGGCCGGCGGTGGCCACCGGGAGTTCGGCGTAGCCGACGCCCAACGGCCCGTGGGTGTCCTCGGTCGTCATGAGTTCGGCCACCAGCGGTACCGGCGAACCCACATGGACCGGCACATCGGTCCGGCCGCACAACTCGAGCCACGCGAGATTGTTGGCCGTCACCACATCGACGGGTACGTTTCCGGCGGTTGAAGCTATCCCGACCACGTCGACGTCGCGTCGTGCCAACAGATAGAGCAGCGCCACCGAATCGTCGATGCCGGTGTCACAGTCGAGGAACATGCGGATCACGTGACCATTGTCGCCTGTGGCGAGTGGTCGTCCACCTTCGCTGGCGCGCGCCGAAGGGCCGACATCGTGAGATTCGCCTCATCTGGTCCGGTCACGACGAGATCACGGCGGTGCGCGCGTCGTCGGTGGTGGACATGCGGCGTGTCATCCGTACGGTCGGTGCCATGACGCCTCAACTCATCGCTTTCGAATGGACGGAGACTAATCGCGAGTGGCTGATCGAGAACCCGATCCGGATCGTCGCGTACGTGGTGGTGGCGCTGATCGTGCGCTACCTGTTGCACCGGGTCATCGACCGGATGACGCGGCGGCCCAAGCCCGCGGCGCCGGACACCTCCGTGGAGTCGCGCAGACCGCCCCTGATCCGGCACCTGCGTGATCGGACTCCCGCCGGCGTCCGCGGAGGCGCAGCGGCCGCCGAACGCCGTGCGCAGCGTGCTCAGACCATCGGGTCGGTACTCAAGTCGACCGTGTCCATCATCCTGCTCGTGTGGGTGGTGCTGTCGATCCTCAGTGTGCTCGGCGTCAACATCGCACCGTTCATCGCATCCGCCGGGGTCGTCGGGTTGGCGATCGGCTTCGGCGCGCAGAACCTCGTCCGAGATTTCGTCTCCGGAGTGTTCATGCTGTTGGAGGATCAGTACGGCGTCGGTGACATCGTCGACCTCGGAGAGGCGATCGGCGAGGTGGAGACAGTCGGTCTGCGGATCACCACGCTGCGCGACATCGACGGCACGCTCTGGTACGTACGTAATGGCGAGATCCTGCGCGTTGGCAACATGAGTCAGGAGTATGCGGTGGCACGCATTGAGGTTCCGGTCTCGTTGTCGGCCGACATCGACCTCGCACAGCAGGTGGCGCTCGAGGCCGCCACCGCGTCGGTCACCGCGCCGGAGGTCGCCGACGACGTCCTCGGACAGCCGGAGATGCTTGGCGTGCAGGAGGTGTCGCCGGACATGGTGACCCTGCGGATGACGCTCAAGACCAAGGCGAACTCGCAGTGGGCGCTGCAGCGGCGCATCCGCAAGGACATCCTGCGCGCCTACGAGGAACACGGCATCGAGCTGCCGTACCCGAAGGGGCGCCTCGCCGGTCTACTCGGAAACGGAAACGGCACACCGTGACATGCCCGCCCTGAAGAACAGGAGAACCCCGGTCGATGACCGGGGTTCTCTTAGTGGTGTCCGAGGGGGGACTTGAACCCCCACGCCCGTTAATAGGGCACTAGCACCTCAAGCTAGCGCGTCTGCCATTCCGCCACTCGGACCTGCGTTCGCAGCGGGGACAACCTTAACCGAGGTTGCCCGTCTATCCCAAATCCCGTAGGAGTGGGGTGTGACTTCCCAGCGTGCGGGTGCCCGCGCAGTCGACGAAGTGGTCGACATCGTCAGTCAACTCATCCGATTCGACACCACCAACACCGGCGAGCCGGACACCACCAGGGGTGAGGAAGAGTGCGCCAAGTGGGTCGCACAACAACTCGAAGAGGTCGGCTACACGACTCAGTATGTTGAGTCGGGGCGTCCGGGACGCGGCAACGTGTTCGCGCGATTGGCCGGCCCGCCGGACGCCGAGCGCGGCGCTCTTCTGATTCACGGGCATCTCGACGTGGTGCCCGCCGAGCCGTCCGACTGGAGCGTGCATCCGTTTTCCGGATCGGTTTCCGACGGCTACATCTGGGGTCGCGGCGCCGTCGACATGAAGGACATGGTCGGGATGGCCCTGGCATTGGCCCGACAGTTCAAGCGAGACGGGACGGTGCCGCCACGCGAACTCGTCTTCCTGTTCACCGCCGACGAGGAGGCCGGTGGCACGTGGGGTGCCCACTGGCTCGTCGACAACCGTCCCGATCTCTTCGAGGGCATCACCGAGGCGGTCGGTGAGGTCGGCGGCTTCTCGTTGACCGTCGACCGGCCCGACGGCGAGCAGCGCAGGCTCTACCTCGTGGAGACGGCCGAGAAGGGTCTGTCCTGGATGCGGCTGACGGCGAGCGCGAAAGCCGGCCACGGATCGTTCCTGCACGACGACAACGCAGTGACCGAGATCGCCGAGGCAGTGGCACGGATCGGCCGACACACCTTCCCGCTCGTCATGACCGAATCGGTCAGCGAGTTCCTCGCGGCGGTGAGTGAGGAGACCGGCCTCGACCTGCGGCCCGACGCCCCTGACCTGGACACCACGTTGTTCAAGATCGGCAACATCGCCCGCATCATCGGCGCAACCCTGCGGGACACTGCGAACCCGACGATGCTCAAGGCCGGCTACAAGGCGAATGTGATCCCCCAGAAGGCGGAGGCCGTTGTCGACTGTCGGGTGCTGCCCGGACGCCAGGCCGCCTTCGAGAAGGAGATCGACGAGCTGATCGGGCCCAACGTCACGCGCGAATGGGTAACTCATCTCGACTCGTACGAGACGACCTTCGACGGCCACCTCGTCGATGCCATGAACGATGCGATCCTGGCCCACGATCCCCAGGGCAGAACGGTGCCCTACATGCTCTCCGGGGGCACCGATGCGAAGGCATTCGCCAAGCTGGGTATCCGCTGCTTCGGTTTCGCCCCACTGCAACTTCCGCCCGAACTCGACTTCGCCGCGCTGTTTCACGGCGTCGACGAGCGGGTACCGGTCGATGCGGTCGTTTTCGGAACCAGAGTCTTCGAACACTTCTTGATGCACAGTTGACCAGGCGCGTCCCGCGCTCACGTGAGAAAGGTGATCCATGTCGTCCAACCCGTACGATTCCCTTCCGAATCTCCCCGGTTTCACACTGACGTCGCAGAGCTTCACCGACGGCCAACCCTTGCCGAACAAGCAGGTCAGTGGCCTGATGGGGGCCGGTGGCGAAGACTTGTCGCCGCAGCTGAGTTGGTCCGGGTTTCCTTCCGGCACCAAGAGTTTCGCCGTCACTGTGTACGATCCCGACGCACCTACAGCCTCCGGGTTCTGGCACTGGGCGGTCGCCGACATCCCGGTCTCGGTGACCTCGCTGGAAGAGGGTGCCGGCAATGAGGACGCAAGCGGATTGCCGCAGGGTGCTGTCACCTTGGCCAACGACGCGGCGATGAAGCGTTTCGTCGGTGCTGCACCGCCTCCCGGTCACGGACCGCACCGCTATTACGTGGTCGTGCACGCGGTCGACGTCGAGTCGCTGGGACTTCCCGAGGCCGCCACACCCGCCTATCTCGGGTTCAACCTGTTTTCGCACGCGATCGCCCGGGCCACGCTGGTCGGTACCTACGAACAGCCCTCGGAAAACGTCTGACACCCCGTCGTTTTCGTAGTACGGACCGGCGTCTCCTGTCCGGTCCGTAATACAAGATCGGGGTCAGGAGTTGCTGGCGTCGCTGCCGACCGCGTCGGCCAAGGATGCGAAGCCACCGGCACGTACACGTCGTGCGATCCCCTCGTGGATCTCTTTGGCCCACAACGGTCCGCCATAGATGAATCCGGTGTAACCCTGCAGCAGGCTCGCGCCCGCGCAGATGCGCTCCCATGCCTGATCGGCGGTCTCGATGCCACCCACACTGATCAGCACGACCTCGGTGCCCGTGCGCGCGTACAGACGACGCAGGACAGCCAGGGAACGGTCGGCCAGCGGCGCCCCGGACAACCCGCCGGCGCCCAGCGCGGCGACCTCGTCCGCCGGCGAGGTCAGCCCGCCGCGGGAGATCGTGGTGTTGGTGGCCACGATCCCCGACAGCCCGAGTTCAACGGCCAGATCGGCTACCTGATCGATGTCCTCGTCGGCGAGGTCGGGGGCGATCTTGACCAGCACCGGCACCGTGACCTCCTCGAGGACGGCCTGCAGGATCGGTCGCAGCGAATCGACGGCCTGCAGGTCACGCAGTCCCGGCGTGTTGGGAGAGCTCACGTTGACCACCACGAAGTCGGCCAGTGGTCCCAAAGCGCGAGCGCTGAAGCGGTAATCGTCGACGGCGTCCGCAACCGGGACGACCTTGGTCTTGCCGATGTTGGCCCCGATTGGCACGGCGATCGGACCCGGCCGCGGGCCGGCCAGGTGTGCGGCCGCAACCGTGGCGCCAGGGTTGTTGAAGCCCATTCGGTTGATCAGCGCGCGGTCGGCAGGTAGACGAAACAATCGGGGCGTCGGGTTTCCGGGCTGAGGTCGACCGGTGATGGTGCCGATCTCGGCATAGCCGAATCCCAGTTGGCCCCAGGCGTTCACCGCTGATGCCGACTTGTCGAAGCCGGCCGCGAGACCGAGCGGGGCGGGGAAGTCGACGCCGAAAACGCGCTGACGCAGAACCGGATCGTGCGTGGCGAACACCTTGGCCGTGAGGTCGCGGAGTCCCGGAGTGCGCCCGGTGATCCCGATGATGCGGGCCGCGATTGTGTGGATGCGCTCCGGTGACAGCAGGAACATCGCCCGCAGCACCAGCGGATACAGGACGCGGTTGACCCGGCTCAGCATGCGGTTGCGTCCGAGTCGGGGTAACCGGGGACGCCAACCGTTCGCTGTCGGCCGTTTGGCTCGCCGTCACCGCGCGCCCGCGGGGGTTTGCGCCGCCGCAGGAGCACCTTGCGAGTCCCGTCGGAGTATCGGCGAACGCGTTTGAGTTCCCACCCCCCGAACTCGGCCTCGATCGACAAGCGCATCGATGCGGTCACCCGGGTCACATCCGGCGGCAGGGTGAGCAACACGCATTCGTGCTCGTCGGTGGACACCTCCCAACCCTGGGGGTGGCGCGAACCGAACCTGGCCTCACGCGACATCGTCACTCACCGTTTCCGATGATCTGGAGACCACCTCGCTGCGAAAGCACGTAGACGGTGCCGGTGGCGTCGTCGACGGCGATGGTGTCCGGTTGGGCGACCGCCTGGAGCCGTCGCATCTCTGCGGGCTCCCCACCGGACAGGTCATAGGCCACCACCTCGTTGTTCGCCGTCGTCGACACCCACATCAGGTTGCGTTCGTCGTCGTAGTCTACGGCGTAGGGCCCGCCCGGGACCGGATAGCGGAATCGCATGACCAGCGGGGATCCGAAGAACCCGATGATCTCACCGTCGCGGGTGTTGGCCACCAGCACCCGACCGAAGTGATCGACCGTCGAGTTGGTCGCACCGTTGCCGGCGCGCAGGGCAGGCCCGAGATCACCGTCGGTGAGGTTGATGGGGGTCACCGACGATTGTGCGCGGTCGAGGACGACGACCTGTTCGCTGGACAGGTCGGCGCTGTCCGGGGCCACCGTGATGTCGTCGACCCGCACGAATCCGTCGATCTCGCGCACCGGCGACAGGTCGGTGTCGAGTACCAACACACGCCCGTCGGCGGTGCCGACCAGCACGTCGCCGTTCGCGGTGCGGGCCAGCGCGGTCGGGTCGTTCGTGTCGACCTCGGTGGTCGTGACCGTGCCGTCGCCGGCCACTTCGACGACGACCCCGGGACCCACCCCGAGAAAGGCGCCGTCGCCGGAGCCAATGAGCCTGGCCAGAGCCGGGGTCTGGACAGGCTGCGGGGCCGCGGTGGGGTCGTTCGCCCGCAAGCGCAGCACTGTGGTGCCCGCGGGGTCGAGGACTGCGACGAGGTCACCGGACAGGGCGAGACCGCGACTTCCGACCGGGGTGGCCACCACGGTGCCGGCGGGGGAGGCCGCCGCGCCGGCCGGGGCGGGCGACGCGCTCGCCGGTGTGACAGTGGGCACATCGGGTGTCGACGAGTCGTCGCCGGAACCACACCCGGTCAGTAATACGGTCGCCGCGATCACGCACAGCGCTCCGAGACGCAGGCGAGACCGCTGCACCTGCGGAGATGGTCTGGGCACGGTCGTGGATCTCGGCAGACGCATGCCACCATCTTGCGGGAGGCCCGCTCGGACCGATGATCGGGGTCGGCGACCAGACCGCGCCGGATCCGCCGGTGATGCCAGGGTTCGGGTCGTGCGGCGGCACGGTGTGGGCCACGGTTTCCCGTAGCATCTGCGGCCGTGAGCGACACCATGACCTGGGCCCAGGCGATCGTGCTCGGCGCGCTGCAGGGCGTCACCGAGTTCTTGCCGATCTCGTCGTCGGGACACCTACGGATCGCCTCCGAGTTGATGTTCGGTGACGACGCCGGGGCATCGTTCACCGCGGTCAGCCAGTTGGGCACCGAGGCCGCGGTTCTTGTGTACTTCGCGCGCGACATCATCCGCATCGTGGCGGCCTGGTTCCGTGGGCTCACCGATCGCGCCGAGCGCGGACTGGATTACCGGATCGGGTGGTACGTGATCTTCGCGACGATCCCCATCGGTGTGCTCGGCTTCCTGTTGAAGGACCAGATCCGCACCGTGGGCCGAAACCTGTGGCTCGTCGCCACGGTGTTGATCGTGTTCGCCGGCGTGATCTGGCTCGCCGAGCGCTACGGCACCAAGCAGCGTTCCATGCAGCAACTCACCCTGCGAGACGGCCTGGTGATGGGTCTGGCCCAGTGTCTCGCGCTGATCCCGGGTGTGTCGCGCTCGGGCGCCACCGCGAGCGCCGGTCTGTTCCTCGGCCTGGAACGCGAGGCTGCTTTCCGCTTTTCGTTCTTGCTCGCCATCCCAGCGGTCACCGCGTCCGGACTGTTCAGCCTGCCGGACGCCTTCGACCCCAGCGGCGAAGGTATGGAAGCGACCGGTCCACAACTGCTTGTCGCGACACTGGTCGCGTTCGTGATCGGCTACGCATCGATCGCCTGGCTGCTGCGGTTTGTCAGCTCGCACTCGATGAACTGGTTCGGCGCCTATCGGGTGATCCTCGGACTCACCGTGATGGGTCTGCTGTCGGCGGGCGTGATCAGCGCGACCTGAGGCACGACCGATACCGGTCGCCGGTGACGCCTATGGTTGAGACATGACCGTGATTCTGGTGCGACACGGACGTTCGACCGCCAACACTTCGGGGGTGCTCGCCGGCCGGACGCCCGGGGTGGGTCTCGACGACAAGGGCCGCGACCAAGCACAGGCTCTGGTCGATCGTCTCGGCGTCTGTATCGGCGAGATCGCGGCCGTCGCCCGGTCGCCGCTGGAGCGCTGTGCGCAAACTGTGGCTCCGCTGCTCGCGACCTTGCAGACCGAACTCGGGCGTGACGTCCCCGAGGTGGTGGTTCCCGATCTCGCCGAGGTCGACTACGGGGCGTGGACCAACCGGCCGCTCAAGGACCTCGTCACCGAACCCCTCTGGAAGACCGTGCAGCAGCAACCGTCGGCGGCGGTCTTCCCCGACGGCGAGGGCCTCGCGGCGGTGCAGTCGCGTGCTGTCGCCGCCATCCGTGACCTCGACCGTCGCTACGGTGGAGACGACGGCAGCGGTGTGTGGATCGCATGCTCGCACGGAGACGTGATCAAGTCGATCATCGCCGACGCCATGGGGACACATCTCGATGCATTCCAGCGCGTCGTCGTCGAACCCGCATCGATCAGCGTCATCCGTTACGGCTCCACCCGGCCCTATGTGCACACGGTCAACTCCACCGCCGTACTGTCGGTGCCCGCCCCACCGAAACGACCCGTGGACTCACCGGAGCATCACACGGGGGAGGCTGCGGCGGCCGAAGACGCGGTGGTGGGTGGCGCCACCGGCGTCGACGGCCACCACCGCGACGCCCACGCTGACGAGACCTCGCTGGCGCGCGGATAATGGACCAGACAGTCAAGGAGGTGTGATGTCACGCGCGATTCACGTGTTCCGCAGTCCGGATCGATTCGTCGCCGGCACCGTCGGTCAGCCGGGGGACCGGACGTTCTACCTCCAGGCCGTACACGAGAGCCGGATCATCAGTGTGTTGCTGGAGAAGCAACAGGTCGCGATCCTGGCGGACCGTATCGGTGCGTTGCTCGAGGAGATCCACCGACGATTCGGGACACCGGTGCCGCCGGAGATCGAGCGCGTCGGTGACCTGAGCCCGCTGGTGATGCCGGTCGACGCCGAGTTCCGGGTGGGCACCATGGGACTCGGATGGGATGCCGAGTCCGAAGCCGTCGTGGTGGAGTTGCTCGCGATCACCGAGGGCGAATTCGACGAGAGTGTCGTTCTGGACGACACCGATGAGGGGCCCGACGCGGTCCGTGTGTTCCTGACCACCGACGCAGCCCGGGAGTTCGCTGCTCGGTCCTCGAGGGTCATTTCGGCGGGGCGTCAGCCGTGCCCACTCTGTCATGAGCCACTGGATCCGGACGGGCATCTCTGTGTGCGCACCAACGGATACAAGCGAGGTGCGGAGCTGTCCAAGTCGCTGGACTTCGTCGACCCCGACGTGTTCCGGAACCTGGCGATGCAGGATGACACGGACTACCTGGAGACCGATCCGGACGACGAGGCCGACCCCGGCTCGGACAACCAGGACTGATGTGACCGTCGGCGAACCGACAGATGCGGGCGGTGGCCAGGCGGAGGCGCGCTCGACTTCAACGCCGCGCGGCGATGCGCCCACCATCCCCACTGCAGACCCGTTGCGCGACGGCGAGCTGGTCATTCTGGGACGCATCCCCACCGCGAGCAATGCAACCCTGGTGTGCGATGCCGTCCTCGACGGCGCCGAGGTGCGCTGTGTCTACAAGCCGGAACGTGGCGAGGTGCCGTTGTGGGATTTTCCGGACGGCACGCTCGCCGGCCGGGAGGTGGCGTCCTTCTTGATCTCCGACGCGCTCGGCTGGCAGGTCATCCCGACCACCGTGTATCGCGACGGCCCGCTGGGCCGGGGGATGGTGCAGCGCTGGGTGCTCACCGCAGACAACTCCGATCCCGGCACCCGACACGATCCGGCGCAGGAGTTGCCCACTCCCAAGGTCGACCTCGTGGATCTGTGCCCGGCCGATACGGTGCCGGTCGGATATCGGCCGATCGTGCGGGCGCTGGACGGGATGGGCGAACCGGTGGTGCTGGTGCACGCCGACGACCCACGATTGCAGCGGATGGCGGTCCTCGACGTCATCCTCAACAACGCCGACCGCAAGGGCGGGCACGTTCTGGAGGGACTCGACGGCGGTGTGTACGGGGTGGACCACGGGATCTGTCTGCATTCCGACGACAAACTGCGCACGGTCCTGTGGGGATGGGCCGGCGAGACCATTCCCGGGCACCTGGTCGCCGACCTCGCCGGCCTCGCCGATCACCTGGCCACGTCTGATCACCCGGTGACCACAGAGCTGGGTGAACACATCACCGAGATCGAGATCATCGCGCTGGCCGAGCGAGTGACAGAGCTCGCGACCCGCGGCACGATGCCGCACCCACCGGGACACCGACCCATTCCCTGGCCGCCGTTCTGAACGGTCCTGTTCACCTGGCTGATCAGGCCGGGCTCACGGTCGGAATCGGCGGGCCAATACAGTGGACCCATGCAGTCTTGGCCTGACCCCGCCCTGCCGGTGATCCCGGGTACCGGGCCGGCACTTCGTCTTCATGACACCTCCGATGCACAAGTCCGCCCGGTCAGCCCCGGCGCCACCGCGACCATGTACGTGTGCGGGATCACCCCGTATGACGCGACCCACCTGGGCCACGCCGCCACCTACGTGACCTTCGACGTGGTGAACCGGGTGTTGCGCGATCTGGGCCACGACGTGCACTATGTGCAGAACGTCACCGACGTCGACGACCCGCTGTTCGAGCGAGCCGACCGGGACGGTGTCGATTGGCGTGACCTCGGGGCGCGGGAGACCCAGTTGTTCCGTGAGGACATGTCCGCCCTTCGGGTCTTGCCGCCGCGTGACTACATCGGGGCCGTGGAATCCGTCGATGAGGTGATCGAGGTGGTTGACAAACTGCTCGCCTCCGGCGCGGCGTATGTCGTCGACGACGCCGAGTACCCCGACGTGTACTTCCGGGTCGATGCCACCGAGCAGTTCGGATACGAGTCCGGATATGACCGCGCCACGATGGACCGCTTTTTCGCCGAGCGTGGTGGAGATCCCGACCGAGCCGGAAAGCGCGATCCGCTCGACGCGTTGCTGTGGCGCGCGGCGCGTCCCGGTGAACCGTCGTGGGATTCGCCGCATGGCCCGGGGCGACCAGGCTGGCACATCGAGTGCTCGGCCATCGCGTTGAACCGGCTCGGTGTCGAGTTCGACATTCAGGGCGGTGGCAACGATCTGATTTTCCCGCATCATGAGTTCTCGGCCGCGCACGGTGAGGCCCTGACCGATTCCCGGCGGTTTGCCCGGCACTACGTCCACACCGGGATGGTCGGCCTCGACGGCGAGAAGATGTCGAAGAGTCGCGGCAATCTGGTGTTCGTCTCGCACCTACGCCGTGACGGGGTGGATCCGGCCGCGGTGCGGCTGGCGTTGTTGTCGGAGCACTATCGTGGCGATCGGATGTGGACCGACGGCGTTCTGGATGCGGCCCGCGAGCGCCTGCGTCGCTGGCGGGCGGCGGTGACCGCTCCGAACGGTCCCGATGCCGCGTCGACCATCGCCCGCGTGCGTCAGCATCTGGCCGACGACCTTGACACCCCGAAAGCGCTGGCCGCGATCGATGCCTGGTGCAGCGATGTCGACCTCGGTCTCGGCAGCTCGGCCCAGGCGCCGGCGGACATGGCGCGGGCCGTCGACGCACTCCTCGGCGTCGACCTCACGTAGGCGACCGGCCGCGCATTGTGCCGCTGATTCGGGTCGAAAGGCGACTCGGATTCACGGCACTTTCTCCCCGCCTGGGCAAACACCCCCGGCGAATTGCCCGGCATTGCCTTGTAAGGTTCTCCCGTGGCACGCACGCAGGAGATCGCACCCGAGACCACCGCGGGCGTTTGGACGGTGGTGACCCGTACCTCGACCTATCTGCTGGATTTCGAGGAGATGACCCTTCTCCGAGCCCCCGGCGTCGGCGGCACTGACAGCGAGGAATGGGCCGTCAGCCGACTGCGGCGAGACTCCGAGGACATCCCGCTGCTGGGTGTGAAATCGTGCCGGATCGGCGAGTCCGCCCAATTCTGGGTGCGCGCCGCCGACGATCCGGACGTGCGGACCTGGCGGATCACCACTCCGGTGGTGTCCATCGAGCGCATCGGCTGAACGGGATTCTGCCGGATCGTGCTCGGCTCCTTCTGATGGCCGAGGACCCTCTTCCTGCAGGTTGAGGACCCTCTTTCTGCTGGCCGAGGACCCTCTTTCTGCTGGCCGAGGATCCTCTTTCTGCTGGTTGAGGATCCTCTTTCTGCTGGTTGAGGACCCTCTTTCTGCTGGCCGAGGACCCTCTTTCTGCTGGTCGAGTAGCTGCGAGGCGCTAGCCGAGCAGCGTATCGAGACCCCCGCACCGAGCCCCCGCACCGATCACCGGAACGAGCCAGGCCCCGAACCCGGGCCCGGGCCACGGCGCTTGAGGTACCGCTCGAACTCGGCGGCGAGCGCATCGCCGTCGATCTTCGCCATCACCTCATCGGCGTCCATCTCCGCGTCCCCGCGCTCCTCGAGTCCCCGGACGTAGTCGGCGATGTCCTCGTCGTCCTCGGTCATCTCGGTGACCGCCTGTTCCCACTCCTCGGCCTGCTCGGGCAACGTACCCAGCGGTACCTCGATGTCGAGGACCTCCTCGACACGGTTGAGCAAGGCCACAGTCGCCTTGGGGTTGGGTGGCGTCGACACGTAGTGCGGGACGGCGGCCCAGAAGGACACCGCCGGCAGCCCCGCCTGCACGAACAGGTCCTGCAGCACCCCGGTGATCCCGGTGGGACCCTCGTAGCGGCTTTCGGCGAGGTTGAACCGTGCCGCGGATTCACTGCTGTAGGCGGCGCCGGTGACCGGTACCGGACGCGTATGAGGGGTGTCGGCAAGCAGCGCGCCGAGCATCACCGTCGTCTCCACCTCGAGGTCGCGGGCGAGGTCGACGATCTCCGCGCAGAAGCCGCGCCAACGCATGTTCGGTTCGATCCCGCGAACGAGTACGATGTCACGGTCCGCACCCTGGGGGGTGCAATACGAGACGGACGTGGTGGGCCAATCGATCCGGCGGGTCACCCCATCGATCTGCTTGACGATCGGCCGGTTGACCTGGAAGTCGTAGTAGTCGTCGGAATCGATGTCGGCCAACGAGACGGCATCCCAGGTCAGCGCCAGATGCTCGATGGCGCTGCTCGCCGCGTCCCCGGCGTCGTTCCACCCCTCGAACGCGGCCAACAACACAGGCCTGCGCAGCTGGGGAAGGTTCGACCTCTGCTCAGCGTTCACTGAACCAGCCTACGACCGAACCCCGAGAGAGGGCGAACTACGCTGTCATCCATGTCGACCCGCATCACCGACCCGGACAATCGGGCTCGCTCGCCGCGCCCGTCCGATTACGACACGACGTTGCTCACCGCCATGTCGCGTCGCGTGCTGATCGGCGACGGTGCCATGGGCACGATGTTGCAGGCCGCCGATCTCACCCTCGACGACTTCAACGGCCTCGAGGGCTGCAACGAGATTCTCAACGACACCCGCCCCGACGTCCTCGCCGACATCCATCGTGCCTATTTCGAGGCCGGGGCTGACGCCGTCGAGACCAACACCTTCGGCTGCAACCTGTCCAACCTCGGCGACTACGACATCGCCGACCGCATCCGGGAGCTCGCCTACAAGGGCACCGGCATCGCCCGCGGAGTGGCCGACGAGATCGGTCCGTCGGCCGACGGCACTGCACGGTTCGTGCTCGGATCGATCGGACCGGGTACGAAGTTGCCCAGCCTCGGACACACCACTTTCGACGTGATCCGCGATGCCTATTACGAGTGCGTCACCGGCATGCTGGAGGGTGGCGCCGACGCCGTCCTGGTGGAGACCTCGCAGGACCTGCTGCAGGTCAAGGCCGCGGTTGTCGCCGCCCGGCGCGCGATGAGCGACATGGGCCGTCACATCCCGATCATCAGCCACGTGACCGTGGAGACCACCGGGACGATGCTGCTCGGATCGGAGATCGGTGCGGCACTCGCGGCCATCGAGCCGCTCGGCGTGGACATCATCGGTCTCAACTGCGCGACCGGGCCTGCCGAGATGAGTGAGCACCTGCGCTATCTGTCCAAGCACGCCCGCATCCCGGTGTCGGTGATGCCCAACGCAGGTCTGCCGGTGCTGGGCGCCAACGGGGCCGAGTATCCGTTGCAGCCCGATGAGCTGGCCACCGCCCTCGGCGATTTCGTGAGCGATTTCGGGTTGTCCTTCGTCGGCGGATGCTGCGGCACGACCCCCGAACACATCCGACACGTCGCCGAGCGGGTCGCTGAGATGACACCCGCCGAGCGCACGCCCGATCATGTCTCGGAGACGTCGTCGCTCTACAGCGCGGTGCCGTTCGACCAGGACGCCAGCTTCCTGGTGATCGGCGAACGGACGAACACCAACGGGTCCAAGGCTTTCCGTGAGGCGATGATCGCCGAGGACTATCAGAAGTGCCTCGACATCGCGAAGGACCAGACGCGCGACGGCGCGCACATGCTCGACCTGAACGTCGACTACGTCGGTCGCGATGGTTCGGCGGACATGACCGCGCTGGCCGGTCGGTTCGCGACCTCGTCGACGCTGCCGATCATGCTGGACTCGACCGAGCCCGAGGTGATCCAGGCGGGTCTGGAATCACTCGGCGGCCGTTGTGCGGTCAACTCGGTGAACTACGAGGACGGCGACGGTCCCGAGTCGCGTTTCACCCGCATCATGGAGTTGGTGGTGGAGCACGGCGCGGCCGTCGTCGCGCTCACCATCGACGAGGAAGGTCAGGCCCGCACCGCCGACTGGAAGGTGCGCGTCGCCGAGCGGCTCATCGCCGACATCACCAGCAACTGGGGACTCGCCGAAGAGGACATCATCATCGATGCCCTCACCTTCCCGATCTCCACCGGACAGGAAGAAGTCCGCCGCGACGGTATCGAGACCATCGAGGCGATCCGGCGTCTGCACGAGGCCCATCCGGAGGTGCACTTCACCCTGGGCATCTCGAACATCTCGTTCGGCCTGAACCCGGCCGCCCGGCAGGTGTTGAACTCGGTGTTCTTGCACGAGTGCGTGCAGGCCGGCCTCGACACCGCGATCGTGCATGCGTCGAAGATCCTGCCGATGGCGCGGATCCCGGAGGAGCAGCGTGAGGTTGCGCTGGATCTGGTGTACGACCGCAGACGCGACGGTTACGACCCGCTGCAGAAGCTCATGGAGTTGTTCGAGGGTGTGTCGGCGGCATCGGCGCGCGAGTCGCGGGCTGCCGAGCTCGCCAAACTGCCTCTGTTCGAGCGGCTCGAGCGCCGCATCGTCGACGGCGAACGCAATGGTCTCACCGAGGACCTCGACGAGGCGATGACCGAGAAGCCGCCGCTGGTGATCATCAACGAGACATTGCTGTCGGGTATGAAGACCGTCGGCGAGCTGTTCGGTTCCGGTCAGATGCAGCTGCCCTTCGTGTTGCAATCCGCAGAGGTCATGAAAACCGCTGTTGCGCACCTGGAACCGCATATGGAGTCCACAGGCGAGGACGGCAAGGGCCGCATCGTGCTCGCGACCGTCAAGGGCGATGTGCACGACATCGGCAAGAACCTCGTCGACATCATCCTCTCCAACAATGGCTACGAGGTGGTCAACCTCGGCATCAAGCAGCCGATCAACACGATTCTGGAGGCGGCTGCCGACAAGCGCGCCGACGTGATCGGTATGTCCGGGCTGTTGGTGAAGTCGACCGTGGTGATGAAGGAGAACCTGGAGGAGATCAATGGCCGCGGGGTGGCCGACAGCTACCCGGTGCTGCTCGGCGGCGCCGCGCTCACCCGCACCTATGTCGAAAACGATCTCGCCGAGATCTACGAGGGTGATGTCCACTATGCGCGGGACGCTTTCGAGGGTCTGCGTCTGATGGACGAGATTATGGCGACCAAGCGGGGGGAGGGGCCCGACCCCGACAGCCCGGAGGCGCTCGCCGCGCAGAAGAAGGCGCAGGAACGCAAAGCGCGGCATGAGCGTTCCAAGCGGATTGCGGAGAAGCGCAAGGCCGCCGAGACACCGGTCGAGGTCCCGGCACGCTCGGATGTGGCCGCCGACAACGCGATCCCGACACCACCCTTCTGGGGCACCCGGATCGTCAAGGGGGTACCGGTCGCCGAATACCTGCAACTGCTCGACGAACGTGCTCTGTTCTTAGGGCAGTGGGGGTTACGCGGCGTCCGCGGGGGTGAGGGCCCGTCATACGAGGAGCTCGTCGACACCGAGGGACGGCCACGACTGCGGTACTGGATCGACCGGTTGTCGACCGAGAATATCCTGCAGCACGCCGCTGTCGTCTACGGCTACTTCCCGGCGGTCAGCGACGGCGACACGGTTCATGTGCTCACCGAGCCACGCCCCGATGCACCAGTGCGGCACAGCTTCACCTTCCCGCGCCAGCAACGTCCCCGATTCCTGTGCGTGGCCGACTTCATCCGGTCACGGGAGGACTGCGAGAGTGTCGGGCAGGTGGATGTGCTGCCGTTCCAGCTGGTGACGATGGGTCAGCCGATTGCCGACTTCGCGAACAAGCTGTTCGCTGACGACGCCTACCGCGATTACCTCGAGGTGCACGGCATCGGTGTGCAGCTGACCGAAGCGTTCGCCGAGTACTGGCATCAGCGAGTACGTGGTGAACTGACCGTCGAGGGAGCCTCCTTCGCGGGCGAGGACCCGGAGAACGCGCAGGGCTTCTTCGATCTCGAGTACCGCGGTGCGCGTTTCTCGTTCGGCTACGGTGCGTGCCCGGATCTCGAGGATCGGGCCAAGATGATCGACCTGCTCGAACCGGGCCGCATCGGTGTGGAACTGTCCGAGGAACTGCAACTGCATCCCGAACAGTCGACCGACGCCTTCGTGCTGCATCACCCGGAGGCCAAGTACTTCAACACCTGAGGTACGTGACGCCGCGCAGTGCGGTCAACGTGCCGGTATCCGCAACATTCACCGCACTCCGCCGTCATCGAGGTGCCGGCGGGGTGAGGGAAGCTGCGCTCGATCTCGACGGTAGGTGTGCGCGACTCAGTTGTGCATCTACAATAGTTGTATGAATACAACTGAGCGGGGTGTCGGCGGTGCGGAAGCCGAGGCGCCGGAGACCGCACCATCGGCCACCGAGTTGTGGTTCACCATGAACAGTCTGGTGCGCGACCACGCCGCAGAGTCGCGAAGTCGGATTGATGCCCGTATCGACATGCCGTTCAGCAGGTTTCGCGCATTGCGCCGGGTGGCGACACGTGAACTCACGCAATCCGAGCTGGCCCGGCGTCTGGGCATCGACGCACCCGCGACGAGCGTGATCGTCAACGACCTCGTCGATCGCGGTCTGGTGTCCCGAGAACCACGCGCCGACGATCGCCGGTTCAAAGTCGTCGCGATCACCGATGCGGGGCGAGCCGTGGTGGATTCCTTGGTGAGCGACCCGGCGATCGCCCCGGACATGTTCGACGCCCTCGACGAGGCTCAACGTCGCGAACTCGCCGGCCTGCTCGGTCTGCTGCGCGCCCGGGCCGACGCATGAGCGGGGCAACCGTCACCCGCGGCGCATCAGAGGCCGGCGAATTGAGTCGGCGGCGACAGTTGGCGGTCCTCGCCACCTGTTGTCTGAGTCTGTTCATCGTCGGGATCGACACCTCTGGCGTCAACGTCGCGCTTCCGGCCATCGGTGCGGCTCTCGGCGCATCGTCGTCGCAGCTGCAGTGGGTCATCGACTCCTACACGTTGGTACTCGCCAGTCTGCTGATGCTCGGCGGCTCCCTGGGTGACCGGCTCGGTCGCAAACGAGTGTTCCAGGTCGGCCTCAGCGTTTTCGGCATCGGATCCGTGCTGTGCTCGCTGGCCGCGACACCCGAAATGCTCATCGGCGCCCGGATGCTGCAGGCGATCGGGGGCGCGATGATGAACCCTGTCGCGATGTCGATCATCACCAACATCTTCACCGAGCCCCGCGAGCGGGCGCGAGCCATCGGACTGTGGGGTGCGGCCATCGGCGTGAGCATGGCCCTCGGTCCGTTGGTCGGCGGCATTCTCGTCGACGGGATCGGCTGGGAGGCGATCTTCTGGCTCAACGTGCCGGTGTGTGTCGTCGCGATCACCCTGACCGCCGTTCTCGTCCCCGAGTCCAGGGCGCCGCACATCCGGCGCCCCGATCCGGCAGGCCAGATCCTCATCCTGGTGTTTCTGGCTGCGCTGATCTACGGCATCATCGAGGGCCGAACACTCGGGTGGTCGTCGGTGCCGGTGTCGGCTGCGTTCGTGTTGGCGGCGACTGGCCTGGCGGGTCTGATCGTCGTCGAATCGCGGCGGCGCGAACCACTGCTGGACCTGCGATTCTTCCGCAGCGTCCCATTCAGCAGTTCTGTCATCGGCGCGATCGTGGCCTTCAGTGCGATGGGTGGCTTCCTGTTCCTGAACACGCTCTATCTCCAGCAGGTCCGCGGCCTGACTCCCCTGCAGGCGGGTTTGATGACCTTGCCCATGGCGGTGGCCAACGCGGTGTTCTCACCTCTGTCGGGGCGGCTGGTGGGCGACCGTGGCGCGCGCCTCCCGATGGTCGGCGCCGGCCTCATGGTGCTGGTGAGCGGCGTGATGTTGACGCGCGCCGGCACCGAGACGAGCATGTGGTACCTCGGTTGCGCCTACCTCGCATTGGGCGTCGGGATGGGGCTGGTCAACGCCCCGATCACCAACGCGGCGGTCTCGGGTATGCCCCGCGCGCAGGCCGGGGTCGCCTCGGCCATCGCCTCGACGAGTCGGCAGGTCGGTATCTCGCTCGGCGTTGCGGTGTTCGGCGCCGTCGCGTTCTCCGGTGTCACCGGATCGGTGGTCGATGATCTGGCCGACGCCGCGCATCCGGCTTGGGTGTTGATGGCGCTCTGTGGTGCGGCGCTGGTGGCCGTCGGGTTCGTGTCGACCACGAGGTGGGCGACTGCCACCGCCGAGCGAACGCGCGAACGCATCCAACGCGACCCGATGTGAGCACGCACCCGCGTCCGACGCCCCGACGGGTCACGATGAGCCGCCCGGATGGACACCAGCACCGATCTCATAGCTCGCTGACATCGGGTTGCCAGGCTGTGGCAGGACAGTGGTCGCATGGCATCCCCAACCCTCGCACCAGCGCCGCCGGCGAGCGCAGAGCACACCGCCGAAGCCGCACGCACGACGCCGCCACGATGGCTCCGCTGGGCCACCCTCATCACGCTCATCGTGGTGGCGCTGGTCATCCGCATGCAGTTCCTCGACATCGAGACCCTTGACTATCGAGCCTTTCTGAGCCGCTGGTACGAGACTCTCGACACGCAGGGCTTCGGCGCATTCCGGGAGAAATTCGCGGACTACAACTACCCCTACCTGTATCTGATCTGGATACTCACGGCGCTCAACATGCCGGCATTGATCGGCATCAAGGCCATCTCGATCGCCTTCGACGTCCTGATGGCTTTCTTCGCCTACCGCATCGTCGCGCTGCGCACACCACGATTCTCGCTGCGGGCGTTGGCGTTCGGCATCGTGTTACTGCTGCCGTCGGTGATCGCCAACAGCGCGTACTGGGGGCAGGCCGATGCCATCTATTCGGCGTTCGTGCTCGGTGGCGTGTACTTCCTGATGAGGGCGATGAGGGCTACGCCGCAGTCGTCACGAATGAACTCGATCTGGGCATGCGTCATGTTCGGTGTCGCGATCGCGTTCAAGTTGCAGGCGGTCTTCGTCATGCCTGCGCTGCTGTGGTTGCTGATCCGACGGCGCCTGCCGTGGTACAGCCTGCTCGCCATCCCGATCGTCTACGTGCTCCTGGACCTGCCGGCTCTGGTCGCTGGGGCTCCGTGGCACGAGGCTCTCACCGTGTACCTCGATCAGACAGGCTCCTACCAGCAGTTGACTCTGGGCGCGGCCAACCTCTATCAACTGATTCCGGTCTCGGGCGACGTCACCTGGCTGGCCCATCTCGGTATCGCAGTTGCCGCCGCGATCATCGTCGCGTTCCTAGTGTGGTCGGTATGGAAGCGCCCGGCGGTCACCCCCACGTCGATCCTCGCGGTCGCGACGGCGTCCTCGGTGCTGGTGCCATTTCTGTTGCCGGCCATGCACGATCGATACTTCTACACCGCGGAGATCCTCAGCGTGGTACTGGCCTTCTACCTACCGCTGCGGTTCGTGCTCATCCCGGTCCTGATCCAGGCCGCGGCGATCGGGGTGTATCACGCATCGCTCACGGGCGACCAGGGACAGCTGATGGGTGGACCGGGCGGCGGGGCCGCGGCGCGACCCGGCGGGCCGGGCGGCGGCGCCGCATTCGATGGCACGGTGGCCGGCGGGCCGGGTCGCGGCGACAGGGGTGCGTCGTCGGGGCCGGGATCGTCGGGCCAGGGACCGTCGCGCGGCGACGATGGCTACAGTTCGGGTCGCGGCAACGCCGCGTTGTCGATCTACGCCTCGATGATGGGTCTGGCCGCGCTCGGGGTGGTGTACGCGGTGTTCGATGTCGTTCGGCGCGGTCGCGCTCGGAACGAGCGGGATACCGGGAGTCCCTTTCGAAATCGCCCCTGAACTGCGGTGATCAATCTTGTCGGTGGTCTGTTCTAGATTGGTGTGTGCAGGATGAGTTGATGCGAAACGGGTGGGCGCGAACTCGCTGACATTCGGCCTCGGGGTCGGTGTCGTTCATGGCGGGTGGCATATCGAAGAAGATCCTGCATCGGTTGGTTGTGATCAGATCCGTGAGGGGTCTTTCGTGTCGTCCGTGTTGTCCTCGCCGTCGCCGTGGCCGCAGTTGCCGCGTGACTATCTCGGTGGTGTGGATGCGGCCTACCCCGATGAGGACCCGACCAACGACTTGCTGTTGGGTATGGCCGAGCTCGACCGCGGTCGCGCCTATCTCGCCTACGCCGAATACCGTTCGGTGGCAGCACTCTACGACCGTCTCGTTGCTGCGCGTGAAGACACCGACGGTTTCGTGGTGGATGGCTTCGCGGACGCCGCGGCACGTATCTCCAAACTCCGCGGAACGTCTCGTGGCGCCGCGGAAACACTGCTCAATGATGCGGTCGCGTTGCGGGACCGGTTGCCGGAGGTGTCGGAATGTTTGCGTGACGGCGTGATCGGGCCGTGGCACGCCCAGAAAGCCGTCAGCCGGACCGACCTGCTGGCCGAATCATCAGCCGCACCGGCGGTGGATGCCGACATCCGCGGCGACCCTGCGCACCAAGCGCGGAGCGTGGAGCAAAGCCAGGTTCCGCGACATGCTGATTTCGACAAGCTCTATCCAAGTGACCGCATCGTGTTTCGTCATGACCCCGACGCGGTGCGTGAACGTCGGCAGCAGGCCCTTGATGACCGCCGGATGTGGACCCATCCGCGTGAGGACGGCACC